>JBMSJH010000090.1:0-8119 GCA_049418705.1 Aquirufa sp. | reverse complement strand
GAAAGTCTTTTGGCCATTGAGCGATTTGGAAAAACCTATCCTAAAAGTTCATTCACTGCAGCTTACCAAAGTTTCGCGGCAGATGCCATCCTTAAATTACCAGCCTTAAAACCAGCGACAACTTTCATCAAATCAGGCATTCCGGTTTCAGAGGAGATGAAAGTAGCCTATCAAACCCTAACTTACAATTTAGGAATTAAGGCCTACAATCAGGAGCAATACAAAGAAGCAATTACTTATTTCGATCAAGCGATTGCACAGGCTGCGAATCAAAATTTGACAGACGAAGCTTCCTACGGTAAAGCGGAAAGTCTTTCTCAATTAAAAGACTTCGAAGCGGCCATTCAGATCTACAAGCCATTGCTTATTGGAAAACATTCATCGGATTTTTTACAAAGAAACCGCATCGGTATTGCCTATGCCTATTTCTCTGTTAAGGAATTCACGAATGCGAATACATACTTTAAAACCTATGTAGATCAATTAAAGGCTAATCCAACAGGCAAAGCGAATGCAAACGCGCTTTTACGTCTAGCAGATACCTATTTAGTAGCTAAGAACTACAGCGAAGCTTTGACCTATTATAATCAAGCTATTGAAAATATAAAGACGGAAAAAGATTATGCTTTGTACCAAAAAGGGATCACGCTTGTCTATTTAGAACGCGATGCAGAAGCAAAAGCAACTTTCCAATTATTAAAGAAGTCGTATCCGAACACGAAGTTTGGAGACGATGCTAGCTTCCAAGAAAACTTGATATCCTTCCGCACGGGCAAATACCAAGAGGCGATTGATGGTTTCACCGAACTGATTAATAACCAACCGAATAGTCCATACTACGCTGAATCGATTCTAAAAAGAGCTCAGTCGTATTCAAATGCGAAACAACCAGAAAAAGCGATCACCGATTATAAAATCGTGATTGAAAAGTATGCAAAAGAGGCATTTGCAAAAGATGCAGTGGCCGGTTTACAGGAAGAATTGAATGGGGTAGGACGACCAGAGGAAATGACGGCTTATTTAAGTATGTACCAAAATGGGAACTTAAATGAAGAGGAAAAAACCGATTTAGAGTACCAAGCTGCTAAAGGAATCTATTTAGGGGAGAAATACGATAAAGCGATCGAACCTTTGAAAAACTTCGTGGCTCATTTCCCAGCAGATGAACGCGTAAGTGAAGTAACCTACCTTATCGCAGATGCGGCGAATAGATCAAATAACAAGTCGGTAGCTTTCGAATTCTATAAAAAGGTGATTGAGCAAAACGTTCACCCTTCGCTTAACTCAGTGATTGCTAAAGTAGCTGATATCGAATTTGATTCAGCAGCTTATACACCAGCCATCGGTCATTACCGCCTATTAAAAGAGAAAGGTGTAGATTCTACCGTGATTCAACGCGCAAACAAACGCATTTTAGAATCTTACCTAAAATTAGGCGAGTTAGATTCAGCACTGATTGCCTACCAAGAGTTCCAAGCTAGTGCAGGAAAAGAGGCTGAAAGCGTGGAACAAGCTGCCTTACTTTACCTCGATATCATTCAATTGAATAACGCGAAAGGAAATTATGCCACCTCAAATGAAATGATCCTAGATAAATTCAGAAATGAGTTTGCTGAGGTTTCTGATGCTACCTTAGGTAAGGCCTATCTCTTATTAGCTAAAAACTTATTCGAGTTGAAAAACCTAGCTCAAACAAGAGCTACTTTAAAATCCATCATTGATAATTCAGAGGACAAAGAAAGCGTAGAAGCAGCAAAAGCCCTTTTGAAAACCTATTTCCCTAAATAATGCATATGAGATTCCCATTTAAGATCGTAATTGCATCCTCATTAAGCCTGGTTTCCATCGTAAGTTATGGTCAACAGAAGAAGGAAGGTACCATTCAAAACGAAGAATTCGTTACGGAAAAAGTGCGTAAAATCGAAGTGCAACCTACGATGAGTCGCTCCTTCGAAGCACTTAATGAAGTACCGGATTATAGCAAGGATCACAAAGTAGACTATGATTTTGCGATCGATAAACCGCAATCCCTCATATTGCCGAGCATTAAAACGAACATTATAGGCCCAAGAGCAGGAGAGGAGTTAAAATCTCTTTACGGCGCTAAGGCAAAAAACTCCATTAAAATCGGAGCGGGTAATTACGGCCACACCCTTCTAAATGGTCATTTTGGCTATAATCCGACTGAAAAAGAATCAAGAGGAATTTATATCAACCACGATGCAAACTCAAACGGACCTACGGACAATGCCTTTTCTAGCCGTTCTGAGAATGAAGTAAAGGTGTATAGCCAATCGCTTTGGTCAAAAGCCTTATTAAAAGGGGCGCTTGATTACCGGCGTACGGCCACCAATTTTTATGGCAAAGAAAGCTTCCCAGCGAATACTCCTGAAGATGCCTATGGAGTTCATTATGATCAATTGAAGTTCAACGGAGACATCTACAGCGCAACAGAAGGTAAGAAGTTTAGCTACCAAGCGGGCACCGAGTTTTCTTCTTTATCTGGAAATCTTGCTCCTAAAGAATGGTTATTTAAAAACTATGTGAGATCAAGCTATGCCATCAGCTCAGGACTTGCCTTACGTGTTAATGGGGAAGCTATCCTTTCGAATTTTACTAGCAACACCTCCACTAATCGCCAATTCTTCCGCTTACAGCCTAGCATTTCATACGATGTTTTACCTCGTTTGAACCTAGTCGCTGGATTAAATGCAGTACAAGATGATGAGCTACGCTTATATCCGAATGTACAAGTTCGATATAGAGCAAATGACTTTATCCGATTATTTGCAGGCCTAGAAGGAAATACCCAATTCAATTCTTACCACAGCAGCCTACAAATTAACCCTTGGCTAACCCAAGCTGTAACGCTTCAAAATACGCAGCAAAAATGGATGGTCTCTGGTGGATTAATGGGTAGCAATGAAAGAAACGTATCGTATGAATTAAAAGCCTCCTACGGTGACTATACTAAAATGGCCTTCTTTACTTCGTCTGCTGCAGACTTATCTCAATTCGATATAACGTATTCAAATGCAGATGCCGCTATTTCAGTGCTTGATTTACAAGCAAATGTAAAGATGTCCATTACAGACAAAATTCAATCCGATCTGAATGTTCAGTATACGAATTACGCTAACCTAGGAAATTTATTATACGCCTACCACCGTCCTAATATCCAAATCGCGTTAAAGAACACGATTAAAGTACTTCCAAAATTCAACGTATTACCTGAGCTATATTATTTAGGTGGCCTTTATGGATTTAATCCAAGAACTCAAAAAGCAAGCACCTTGGATAACATCCTAGATATCAATGTAAAAGGGGAGTATGCGATTACGGAGAAATTCACTGCCTCTTTATCAGCTAATAATATCCTAGGAAAAAATTACCAACGATATTTATTTTATCCGACACAAGGTTTTAACTTTACAGCAACTCTAGCATACTCATTCTAATAATGATTGAATTTTATTCCTTTCTTGAGCACTTATTATACGAACACGAATGCGTGATTATTCCGCAATTGGGTGGTTTCGTCGTTAATGCAAAAGACTTTACGTTCAATGAACAGGAGGGAAAAATTTATCCTAAGAAAAAGTATGTGGCATTTAATGAGAAACTTAAAACGGATGATCGCTTACTAAGTACGGAATGGGCTAAGAATAAAGCCATTTCTTTAAAGGAAGCATCTTTAGAAATAGCTGAGCTAAGCAAACGTTTAAAAAGCGAACTAACCTCTTCCGGCACAGTTCAATTAGGGGTATTAGGTACCTTTACACTGAATCAAGAAAATCGTATTTCATTTTCGCCTAATCCAGACTTTAATGCCGATTTATCTGTTTTTGGCCTATTTCCAGTAGGATTAGGGCAAATTCCAGCGCGAGTAGAGAAGAAACCCGTACTTATTCCAGCCATTACGACTGAAGATTTACCAGAAATCAGTTCTACAGGACATCAACCGGTAAAATTGACCAAGTCAGTTTATGTATATGCCTTATTAGCCTTTTTAATTGGTGGATTGGGTGCCTTCTTTTTAACAGCACCTGCCACGAATCAATCGCAAAGTTCCCTAAACCCGATTAAAATCGAGAAAAAGGTAGATGTTGCTCCCGTGAAAACGGTTGCTCCAGCGGTGGTGGATACTTTACCTGTTAAAACAATTGAAGCACCCGTCGTAGAGCCTGTTAATACGCCAGAAATTAAAGAGGAGGACGTCATTTACTTGGTAGCGGCTAGTTTTCAATCCTTGAAGCAGGCTGAAAAAGGTTTAAAAGAATTTAAATCACGTGGTTTCGATCAAGCTGAGATTATTCTAAAAAATGAGCAGACGAAATTCTATCGAATTTCACTAGGCACGGAGCATTCGATGGATGCAGGTTATGCGAAAGCGTCAGAATTGAAGGCAGAAAAGAAAGTAGATATCTGGGTTTATAAGGCACTATAAGAAATGAACCAACGCATCGAACAACAACGAGTAGAAAAACAAAACCAACGCAAAGCGTTAGCAATCACGCTGGTGATTCAAGGTTTGTTGTTTTTACTGTTTTGGTATGCGAAAATTTGGTCTGCCGAAGAAATGAAGCTGGAATTGCCTGAACCAGGTTTCGAAGTGAATTATGGGACAGATGATGAAGGTGGCGGAAACGTTCAATCCTACAATCAAGCGAGTGACCTTCCTAACAATGACGAGTCTCAACCAGCTGAGAAAGAAACGGAAGTAGCTTCTGTAACGAAAGCGAAACCGACACCTAGCTCAAAGGAAACGGTTATTTCCTCGGTGGTGAAAAGCCCTGTTAGTATTTCGGAGAATACGAAAAAGACTGCCGTGGTTTCTACTAAACCAACTCCTGAACCTGAAGAAAAGATTGACGAAGGCGCTTTATTTAAAAAGAAAACCACGAGTAACGGAACCAGAGGAACGAATCCGAATCCTGGAGGAAATTCAAATGGACCTGATGCGGGTAAAATAGGAGACAAGGGAAGCCGAAACGGAACCATCAATAATTCAACCAACTATTCCGGCAATGGAGGCATTGGCGAAGGCTCTGGTAGCTCTTCGGTAAATATCTCCGGCTGGAGAATTGCAAACCGTCCCAATGTAAAAGATGATACAGGCGAAACGGGCATGATTCGATTTACGATTAAAATCGATGAAGACGGCAATATTATCAAATTAGTGATTGCGGAGAACTCATTCTCTAATTCTTTGGCACAGAAATACAAAAGAGCCATCGAGAAATCAAAATTCATCAAAACCTCTTCCGGACCTAGTCCTAAGGAAGCGACTGGGTCTATCACCTTCCGAGTAGGAGAAAGATAGGCATTCCATGATTTATTCAGAGTCTATTTCCTTTTTGTATGCCCAGCTTCCCGTTTTTCACCGAGAAGGAGCTAAGGCTTATAAACCAGGTTTAGATAATATTGAAGCACTTTGTGCCCTCATTGGTCATCCAGAGCATTCCTTTAAATCTTTGCACATTGCTGGAACAAATGGAAAGGGGAGTTCCTCCCATTTTATGGCTTCTATTTTACAGGAACATGGATATAAGGTGGGTTTATACACCTCTCCACATTTGCATTCCTTCACGGAAAGGATAAAAATCAATGGTAACGAGGTCCCTGAGGAATGGGTAGCCGCTTTTGTAACGGAGCACCTACACCTGATTGAAAAAGTACGACCTTCCTTTTTTGAATGGACGGTCATCATGGCTTTCTCCTATTTCAAGGAGCAAAAAGTGGATTATGCCATCATTGAAACAGGTTTAGGCGGAAGATTGGATTCGACTAATATCATTAAGCCCTTGGCTTGCTTGATTACGAACATTAGTTTTGACCACCAGGATTTATTGGGGGATACGTTAGAGAAAATTGCCTCCGAAAAAGCAGGTATCATTAAAAACGATACTCCAGTTACGATTAGCGAAAAGCAAGAGGAAACTTCAGCGGTTTTTATTGCCAAAGCCGCATCCGTCAACGCCCCTCTACAATTTGCAGCTGATCGGATAGACGCCTCAGGATTCACATTTAAAAGCCCCACCTGGGGAGAAATGATCATCAAAAGTCCCTACGAAGGACAATACCAACAAAAAAACATTCGAGGCGTGCTTGCTTGGTGTGAGCAGATTCAATCCATCATTCCTTTAGAGGCGAACAAAATCAAATCAGGAATCGAGCACACTCGATTAAATACAGGCTTGAAAGGTCGTTGGGAAATTTTAGGTGAGTGGCCTAAAATCATTGCTGACACTGGGCACAATAAAAGCGGAGTTAGCGAGATCATTCAACAAATTGAAAAAGAGTCCTTCTCTCATGTATATATTATTCTAGGAATGGTAGCTGATAAAGACATAAACTCCGTCTTATCCTTATTCCCTAAAGAAGCCACCTACTTTTTTTCCCAAGCGAATAATTAAAAACCCAAAAAACACCCAAAAACTATTTTTTCACAAGCGAATAATCCTCGAGCCATCTCAGCTTTGGACATACAAAAACTTGCCTTGGAAAAAGGCCTTCAAGGAGAAGTCATTCCCGACGTAAACGAAGCTATAGCGCGTGCTAAATCAGTAGCAGGTCCGGCTGATGGAATTCTCATTTGCGGGAGCACGTATTTAATAGGTGAAATAAATTTTAATTAGCGTTCAAATTGAGTAGACGAAAAACAGCCAAATACAATTTGGCCATCGAATTAGACAATGTCATCCAAAGCCCGAAACCCATCTGGGGAAATCTTCAGGGCAAATGGAAATCAGCTTACTTTAAAAACGACCACCAACTAGTTTTAGAACTTGGATGCGGCAGGGGTGAATATACCAATGGACTAGGAAAGCTTTTCCCGGAAATGAATTTTGTGGGAATCGATGTAAAAGGAGATCGACTAGCACAAGGAGGAAGAGCAGCACGAGAAATGGAATTAACGAATACGACGTTTCTTCGCATCCATATGCAAGTGATTGATGAGCATTTTGCGGAAAACGAGGTTGACGAAATTTGGATTACATTCCCAGATCCGCGTCTACGAGATCGCGATGAGAAACGTCGACTTACCTTCCATACCTTTTTGAACCGTTATAAAAGAATTTTAAAGCCAGGTGGAGTATTACACCTAAAAACCGATTCTTTGCCCTTCTTTGAATTTTCGGAAGGATCACTAGCGGAGAATGACTGGAAAATTATCGCCAAAACGAATGATCTGTATACCTCCGAATGGATGGATGATCATTATGGCATCAAAACTCGATTCGAGGAGATGTTCTACGAAAAAGGTTTCAACATCAACTACCTCAGAGCTACTAACACTAAATAAAAAAAGCCTCTCTTTCGAGAGGCTTTTTCAATAATATAAGCTAATCAGATTATCCTACGCGAGCGATTAAATCAGCTGCACGAGAAGAATAACCAAACTCGTTATCATACCAACCAACCACTTTCACTAGGTTACCCATCGCAGTTGTTAACTTAGAGTCTAAGATACAAGAGTGTTGGTTTCCAATAATATCGATTGAAACAATCTCATCTGTTGTGAATTCTAAGATACCTTTCATTGGACCATCAGCAGCCGCTTTTAAAGCAGCATTGATTTCAGCCACTGTAGCTTCTTTCTTTAAAACTACTGTAAAGTCAGTTACAGATCCGTCTGGTGTAGGAACACGCATCGCGTTTCCGTCTAATTTACCTTTTAAGTGAGGTAAAACTAAACCTACTGCTTTCGCAGCACCAGTTGAAGTAGGAATAATTGAATAAGCTGCAGCACGAGAACGACGTAAGTCAGAGTGTGGTGCATCTTGTAAGTTCTGATCCGCTGTGTAAGCGTGAACAGTTGTCATAAATCCTTTTTCGATACCGAACGCATCGTCTAATACCTTAGCCATAGGAGCTAAGCAGTTAGTAGTACAAGAAGCGTTAGAAATAATTGTCATGTCATCTGTTAATGTATCATCATTAACACCTAACACTACTGTAGGAATATCACCTTTAGCAGGAGCAGAGATAATTACTTTGCGAGCTCCAGCAGTTAAGTGTTGTCCAGCACCATCTTGATCGATAAAACGACCTGTTGATTCTAAAACAACATCAATTCCTAAAGCACCCCAAGGCAATTGCTTAGGATCACGCTCAG
>JBMSJH010000089.1:0-8075 GCA_049418705.1 Aquirufa sp. | reverse complement strand
ACCGCACGGTAGGGAACAAAACTAATTCCCCAATCTGCATGGAAAGATCGTAATGCTCTTTCTCATAACCGAAAGAACCCGCCATCCCACAGCAACCAGAAGGGATTAATTGCACCTCAAAGTTTTCAGGCAACGAAAGCGCCTTCTTCGCTGCCACCAGCGAAGAGATCGCTTTTTGCTGGCAGTGACCATGTAATTTCATCAACTTCTTCTCCGAACTAAACGAAGCCGACGTAATACGCTTCGCATCCGCCTCTCTCGCGATAAACTCTTCGAGCAATAAAGTATTTTTAGCTAAAGCTTGCGCTTTCTCCACCCACTCTTCAGAAACTAAATCCGGATATTCATCTCTGAACGTCAAGATAGCCGATGGCTCAATACCCACCAATGGCGTATTTTCAGAGATCAAAGAAGACCACAAGCGAACGTTTTGCATCGCTAATACGCGTGCCTCATCTAACATCCCTTTGGACAAATAGGCACGTCCCGAAATCGGGTGCGGAATCGTTTTCACTTCATAACCCAAGCGCTCTAACAACAATACGGCGGTTCTACCGATTTCCGCGTCGTTGAAGTTCGTGAATTCATCTACAAACAAGTAAAGCGATTTTGCTTGAACAGGGCTTTGGCGTGCCTTTAACCAGGACCACAACGTTTGCTTTGCCATCAAAGGCATCGTACGATCTGGGTGGAAACCTACAAGCGCATTCGAAATGCGTCGTATAGCAGGCGTACCCATCACAAAATTGTATAAAAAAGGTACGTTCGAAGCGATGTTCGAAAGTTTAGCGAAGTTCCCGACTAACCAAGAGCGCAAAGGAAGTCCCTTTTCTTTTTGGTATTGGTACAAGAACTCCATCTTTAACTTTGCCACATCCACGTTCGAAGGACACTCTGCTTTACAACCCTTGCAGGCTAAGCAAAGATCCATCACTTCCTTAATTTCCTCGTGTGCGAAGCGATTAGGCTGCTCAGAACGCGTTAAAAATTCGCGCAAAATATTCGCACGTGCTCTAGTGGTCTCTTTTTCATTGCGCGTTGCCATGAAGGAAGGACACATCGTGCCTCCAGAAACAGGTGTCTTCCGGCAATCACCGGATCCATTACACTGCTCCGCGTGTTGCAACACATCTTGATCCTTGAAACGGAAAGCCGTTTTGAATTCGGGGGTTTGTTGTCCCGCCTCATAACGTAAGAAAGTATCCATCGGAGGCGTATCCACAATCTTATTCGGATTGAAAATACCCTTCGGATCCCACCAAGACTTCAATTCCCGCATTAATTGGTAATTCTCCTCTCCTACCATCCACGGGATAAATTCCCCACGTAAACGGCCATCCCCATGTTCTCCGGAAAGAGAACCCTTGTATTTTTTCACTAAACGAGCGATCTCCTCCGCAATGTGTCGGAATTGTCCGTGCCCCTCTTTCGTTTTCAAATTTATAATCGGGCGTAAGTGCAACTCACCAGAACCCGCATGGGCATAGTGAACGCAATACAAATTATTCGCCTGCAAAATCTCGTTAAATTCGGCAATAAAGGCGGGTAAATCATTCACATCCACGGCCGTATCCTCAATCACAGCCACCGCTTTCTCATCACCTGGCAGATTAGATAATAAACCCAAACCCGCTTTTCTCAAATCCCACACCTTTTTCACATCTCCACCCGTCACAAAAGGGAAGTGATAACCTAAGCCGGCAGCACGCATCGCCGCCTCACAAGCCTGAGCTTGAGCAGCTAGATCTTCCGCTGAATCAGAACGTAGTTCTACCACTAAAATGGCCCCAGGATCGCCTTCCACAAAGAAGCGATTCATTCGTTGCTCTGGATTCGCCTTCGTACACTCTAAAATATAATGATCCATCAACTCTGAAGCAGATGGATTGAATTGCAAGGCAATTAGATTTGCCCTTAAGGCCTCATCAATCGTATTAAAATGGCCACACACTAGACCTAAATGAGCCGGAGGCAATGGGTTAACATGTAACTTAATCCGCGTCGCAAAGCAAAGTGTACCTTCCGATCCCGCTAAAAGAGCACAGAAATTAAACGGCGCGTCCGTCGATTCAAATGCCTTTGTATGCAATAACATATCCACGGCATAACCGGTGTTTCGGCGATCGATACTTGGCTTCGGAAACTCTTCCGTGATATTTTTTTGGTGCTTCGGATCAGAAAGAGCTGCTAGTGTTTTCTCGTAAATACCGTGTAGGCGGCTGCCCTGGGGAATCGATTTAACCGTTTGAAAGGGATCTTCTTCTTTAAAATGAACAAACGTTCCGTCAGATAAATATCCTTCGATTTCTAACACGTGATCCCTTGTGGAACCATAGACCACCGAATTAGAACCGCAGGAATTATTCCCCACCATTCCACCGATCATAGCGCGATTCGCTGTTGATGTTTCTGGACCAAAAAACAAACCATGTTTCTTCAGCTCCACATTCAACACATCCCGCACCACACCTGGCTCCACCCACACATAGGATTCGGCCTTATTCACCTCTAGAATTCGATTAAAAAACTTCGAAACATCGACTACCAGCGCCTTTCCTACTACCTGACCAGCTAAGGAAGTACCCGCTGTTCTTGGAATCAATGGAATCGATTGCTGGTCCGCAAACCGAATAATCTTCTCTAAATCCTCCTTCGTCTCCGGTATCGCCACGCCTAAAGGCATCTCCCGATACGCGGACGCATCGGTCGCATACAAGGTCTTCATTACGGTGTCCGTATGAAGAGATCCTTGAAGCGTTTGCCCAAGTGCGGATAGAAGCGAATCGGTGGTTTGCGTCGTCATGGTTTATTTCTTAAGCTGCAATTTACACAAAGCACTGATTAGTAGCAATTGAGCCACTATATAAGTGCTCATAACTACGAACGATATCCCCGGAAAGGAATAATAAAACTTACCAAAAGCCAAAACACTATCTGAGACCACAAAGAAAAAGGCTCCCCAAAAGATCGTTTGATGATTAAGGCGTATCGCAAAATACAACATCGACCCGAGCGCAAAGGCATACAAGGTCACCGGAATCTTCATCGCTTCGGCTAAATAGGGATTCAAAAAAGCCAGAAAACTAAATACATAAATCAGAATCCCTGCTAGTGGCTTACGCGCGTGTGCCGGAACCCACACTTGTTCTGAGGCTTGCTTCGCAAAGAGCCGAATATAGCTCAATTGCATGATCAAAAAAGATCCTAAACCCAACTGAAAATAAAGTGGGCTATCTGGAAGCATTAAAAAAACATCCCCGAGCAACGCAAAAACGGCCGTAAAGAACAAAGCTGGCCTTGGATTCTCCACTGCAATGTGGCCCATCAATAAGATCAGCAATAGCGGCTTGGTGACCAATCTTGCCTCCGCAAAATCAGGGAAGAATAAAGGGATGGCTAATTCGAGAAGAGCATCCGCATAGAATAGTTTTAAGAATACATTTTTCATCTTCAAGGGTTTTAAAGGCAAAAAAAAATCACTCAACGCAAAAGGTCAAGTGATTTCTTTTTATTTCAGCCTGGCGTGGATCAAGATCCGCAAGCCTCACAAGCCTCTGGATTATCCAAAGAGCAAGTCATATCTGCTTTATTTTGTTCTACACTGTTATCAAAACTAGCTGCCGCTGCTTTCGCTGCTGCTTCTGAGTACACTAACTCCGTTTCGTTTACTAAGTTCGTTTGCTCGATAGCTGGCTCTGCTTGTTTCTCCACCGTGAACTTAATCGCATCCGTTGCTGCTTTTGTACGTAAGTAATACATACCTGTTTTCAAGCCAAGCTTCCAAGCGTGGAAGTGCATCGAAGTTAATTTACCGAAGTTCACATCTTGGATGTGGATATTTAAGCTTTGTGATTGACAGATGTACGCACCACGATCAGCAGCCATTTCTAAAATGGTCTTTTGCTTAATCTCCCAAACCGTCTTGTACAACTCTTTCAAGTTTTGAGGAATTTCTGGGATGTTTTGAACCGATCCATTGGCGATGATTAACTTGTTCTTCATCGAATCGTTCCATAGGTTCAATTTGATCAAGTCTTTTAACAAGTGCTTGTTCACGATCGCAAATTCACCAGATAACACACGACGAGCGTAGATGTTCGATGTATATGGTTCGAAACATTCGTTGTTTCCTAGGATTTGGCTAGTAGAAGCCGTAGGCATAGGAGCAACTAAAAGTGAGTTACGCACACCGTGCTCTACTACTTTCGTACGAAGATCTTCCCAATCCCAGTTTCCTGAAGATGGAGTCACATTCCACATATCGAATTGGAAAACACCTTTCGAAATTGGTGAACCCTCCCAAGTAGAGTAAGGACCTTCTACCTTCGCTAATTCCATCGATGTTTCCATCGCAGCGAAATAGATAGTTTCGAAGATGTCTTTGTTCAATTGCTTTGCCTCTTCTGATTCGAACGGCATACGTAACAAGATGAACACATCTGCTAAACCTTGAACTCCTAAACCGATAGGACGGTGACGTAAGTTCGAGTTTTCCGCTTCTTTAACAGGGTAGTAGTTTACATCGATGATCTTGTTCAAGTTGCGCGTCGCAATCTTTGTCACATCGTATAATTTCTGGTGATCGAAACGTAGAACACCGTTCTCGTCTGCGTTCACATATTTAGGCAAGGCTAGAGAAGCTAAGTTACAAACCGCTACTTCATCCTTCGCTGTATACTCTATAATCTCTGTACACAAGTTCGAAGACTTGATGGTACCTAAGTTCTTTTGATTTGATTTGTTGTTCGCATGGTCTTTAAACAACATGTATGGAGTTCCAGTCTCTGTTTGAGATTCTAGAATCTTGAACCATAATTCTTGTGCTTTTACGACCGTACGTGCTTTACCAGCTAATTCGTACTTCTCGTACAAGGCTTCGAACTCTGCTCCGTGTGTATCCGCTAAACCTGGGCACTCATGTGGGCAGAATAGAGACCACTCTTCGTTGCTCTCTACGCGCTTCATGAATAAATCTGGAATCCAAAGTGCATAGAACAAGTCACGTGCACGCATTTCTTCTTTACCGTGGTTCTTCTTCAATTCTAAGAATTCGAACACATCTGCATGCCATGGCTCTAAGTAAATAGCAAAGCTACCTTTACGCTTTCCACCGCCTTGATCCACGTAACGGGCTGTATCGTTAAATACACGTAACATTGGGATAATACCATTCGAGGTACCATTCGTTCCCTTGATATAAGAGCCTGTTGCACGGATGTTGTGGATGCTTAATCCAATACCGCCAGCAGACTGTGAAATCTTCGCTGTTTGCTTCAATGTATCGTAGATTCCTTCGATTGAATCATCCTGCATAGTAAGCAAGAAACAAGACGATAATTGAGGCTTCGGAGTACCCGCATTAAATAGGGTCGGAGTCGCGTGAGTGAACCAACGCTCAGACAATAAATTATAGGTCTCAATAGCTGCTGCAATATCGGCTCCGTGGATACCTACTGCCACACGCATTAACATGTGTTGAGGGCGTTCCGCGATCTGACCATCTAGCTTTAATAGATACGATTTTTCTAGGGTCTTGAATCCGAAATAGTCATAACCAAAGTCACGGTCATAGATGATCGCTTCGTCTAGCTCAACTGCGTTGTTTTTGATGATGTCATACACCTCTTTAGAAAGAAGCGCTGCATTCTGTCCTGTCTTAGGATCGATGTACGTATATAAACGCTTCATCGTTGCTGAGAAGGACTTCAATGTGTTCTTATGCAAGTTAGAAACCGCGATACGAGCCGCTAGAACCGCATAATCAGGGTGTTTTGTCGTCAAAGAGGCAGCCGTTTCAGCCGCTAAATTATCTAGTTCAGTTGTCTTAACGCCATCAAACAAACCAGTGATCACTTTTCTGGCAACCTCTAAAGGCTGAACAAAAAATGGATCTAAGCTGTAACTCAGCTTTTCAATTCTGGCGGTGATTTTGTCAAACTTTACTGATTCGCGACGACCGTCTCTTTTTACTACGTACATGTGTATCTATCTATTATATTTTAAAACTCTAATTCTCTATAAATGCAAAAACCAACCAACAAAAAAGAAGACAATAGATTCCCTGCGTTAAGAGAATTTTTTTCTTAGCTTTTGGACCCAAATTGCGCTAACAAATTGAGTGTGTGGCGGTTTTGTTTTTATGCTTTCCTAAACCAAAAATTGAAGCATCTTTGGCTGATTGTGCTCTTGGTAAAATTAGAAAAAATGCGGGCTTCATGCAAACAATTTTTTGGCCAAAAAAAATATAAAAAAAGGGTGTATTTGAAATACCACATGCAAACCCCCGCCACTCAATTCATTAGCCGTATTGCATCTTAGAAAAGTGCTAAAAAAATATTTTTTAAAATTTTTCTGACCTAAAATACCCATGGAATTCTCTAAAATTTTGTTAAAGAAAAGATTTGGAAAATAGAATACAATTTGTAATTTTGCATCCCTTATTGTGAGGTCCAAATATCCCCTTTGGAAAAATTATTTAAACAAGACGGCAGGGAATCGTCTATTATCCATTATCATGAAAAAAGATATCCACCCAGAATACAAAGAAGTTGTATTTCACGATTTATCAGCTGATTACAAGTTTTTAACTCGTTCATGTGTTGCTACTACAGAGACAACAGAATTCGAAGGAGCTACTTACCCAGTGTACAAACTTGAGGTTTCATCACAATCTCACCCATTCTATACAGGTAAGAACGTATTGTTAGATACAACAGGACGTGTGGACAAATTCAACAAGCGTTACGCGAAGTAATTTTCCTTACGCCCATACTAAAAAGCCTTCTTCCATTTTTGGGGGAAGGCTTTTTTTATCCTAGATTTGTCCAATGCAGCTCTCCGTTTATCTTTTCGAGGATCAGGCTATTAAAGCCGCGCTTCAACCCCTGACTCAGCACCGCCAAGTAGCTGAATTATGGGTGGGTACAAGTACCCTAGAAAGTAAATGGCCTACGCATGTTTCGAGTCAAGAAAAAGCGGACATTCAGGTAATGAGTTCGGTGCTTCCTTTGCCTAGCACATTCGAAATTTTGAATCAACTTCCGGCGGACTCTTCCTACGTATATCAGGGTCAGATTTTGGCCCAAAGAGGGAAAGGCACTTCTACTATAGAGAAACACCTTCCCTTCCTGAATCACCCCGAAGAATTGCTGAATTTTCAATCCGAATTTTTGCATGCGGAGATCAAAGGAAATAATCCTTCTCCCGGAAACAATACGTTTATCTGTTCGGAAGAAATCTACCTCCACCCCTCTGCTTCCGTGAAAGGGAGTATTTTAGATGCGAGCCAAGGCCCTATCTATATTGGGGAAGGGGTAAACATACAAATAGGGACCTTGATTCAAGGGCCTGCAGCGCTCCTGAAGGACGCAACGACGAATATCGGGGCGAAGATTCGCCCAAATACCACCATAGGCCCAGGATGTAAAGTAGGCGGCGAAATCAACCACTGCATCTTCTTTCCCTTCAGCAATAAGGCACACGATGGATATCTAGGCAATTCGATTGTGGGCTCCTTCTCGAATTTAGGCGCTTTAACGAATGGATCTAACCTCCGAAACGATATACAACCCGTTTCGCTTTATGATTATACATTGAAAGCGCCGCGAAATACGGGTCTGAAGTCGGTAGGCCAAATCATCGGCGATTTCGTCACCACCGGAGTAAGCACTTCCTTTAATACGGGGACCGTCATAGGCAGCCATTGCAATGTTTCGAGCATTGGATTTCCGCCGCGATACATCCCCTCCTTTAGTTTTGGGGAGTATCCATCCTTGCGTGCCTTTGATTTCGAGAAAGCCTATGCCGCAGCCTGCGCTTGGATTAACTTGAAAAACCAACAAATACCCGAAAATCTACGCCAAAGCATGGAAGAAATTTGGAAAGCGGACACATCTTTCCGAAATTAGTTCTTTCTTTCTAAAAAGCCATTTGCATGCGATTTCAAGACATTCCGGGTCTAGCTAAAACCAAGAAAACCTTGTCGCTGGCGGTGCAAAATCAACACATCGCTCATGCCCAATTATTCGTGGGACCTCCGGGAGGAGCTCAGCTCGCGATGGCGCATGCGTTTGTTA
>JBMSJH010000088.1:0-8127 GCA_049418705.1 Aquirufa sp. | reverse complement strand
TTCGATTTCAATCGCTCTTAGAGATGCAGTAGAATCTGTCGTAAAATACGGGTTACCCGTTCCTGCTCCGAAGATCACAATACGTCCTTTTTCTAAGTGACGCATCGCACGGCGGCGGATAAATGGTTCGCACACGGCTTCGACCTTGATCGCTGTCATCATGCGGGTGTATAATCCTTGTTTTTCCAAAGATGCCTGAACAGCCATCCCGTTAATTACAGTCGCTAACATGCCCATGTAATCACCTTGCACTCGGTCGATGCCCGCTTTTGCAGCACTCGCACCACGGAAGATGTTTCCTCCGCCGATTACGATTGCAACTTCCACGCCTAAATCATGCACTTTTTTAATTTCAGCGGCATATTGACCTAAAATGGTTGGGTCAATCACCTCTCCATCTGTCGAAAGAGATTCGCCTGAAAGTTTAAGTAAAATGCGTTTGTATTTAGGTTCTTTCATGAGGGGATCGTTTATGTCGATTTTGTGCGATGCAAATTTAGGAAAAATCTAGGTCTAGGCAAGGCTTTCGTCCTTCGCTTGTGGTAATTTATACCAAGGCAAATAGGGATGCGCATGGTGCTCAAAATGATAGCCAAAAAAGTAGCAGGAAATAAAGGCCCACACATGGTTTCTACCCTGACTTCTGGATTGCTGTTTGTTATCCGGCGCATGTTCACCTCGGTGGGGGAGGTAGGTCCCAAAAATGAATAATTGCAGCGTGCTCAAAATAGCAGGAAGCTCCCAGAACAAAATCAAATTCCACATGGGGAACCAAATTTTCAACACATTATAGGTAATCGCCATGGCCAGCACTTGCTTCCAGGTCACATATTGCCAAATAAATTTGAACCACCACAGCAAAAATGGCCCCTGGTGCACGTCAGGATCTCCTTCTGTATTCACATGCGCGTGGTGCAGGTGGTGCTTCGCCCGCAAGGTACTGTAATCATTGAAGGCAAAAAGAATCGTACAGAAGCGTCCAATGGCATGATTTAGACGTGGATTTTCTGCATAAACAACCCCATGAATGGCGTCGTGCGAAGTGATAAATAATCCCGTATATAAATGGGTTTGAATCAAGATGGATAGGTAAACAAATGGGTCTGACCAGCTGAAATCGACCTGAATCCAATAGGCTAAATTAGCGGACCACAAAGAGATCAACACCACTGCCCAAATAATTCCCTGAAATTTATTTACTTTGTCCATAATATGGCCAGCTAAGCCCGGCACCTATATGACCTCAAAACTATGAAAATTGTTCCAGCATTTTTGCTTTTTATTTTGTCTTTTAGCCTGACGGCACAAACAACGTCCACTTATTGCAATCCCATGAACTTGGATTATGGGTTTACTCCCATTCCCAATTTCTCTGAACAGGGGCGACATAGAGCCACCGCGGACCCCGTTATCTCCTACTTTCAGGGGAAATATTATCTGTTTTCAACGAATCAGTGGGGCTATTGGTGGAGCAAGGACATGCTAAAATGGAACTTCGTTTCACGCCGTTTTTTACAACCCTACCATAAAGTCTATGATGAATTGTGTGCTCCAGCTACGCTCACCTTAGGGGATAGTTTATTAGTGATTGGATCGACCTATGCGAAGGATTTTACGCTTTGGTATTCCCAAAAACCAGAAACCGACACCTGGAAAGAGGCTGTTCACGCTTTCACGGCAGGAGCTTGGGATCCGGCTTTTTTTCTAGACGATGATAATCGCTTGTATTTATACCACGGGTCTAGCAATTTCTACCCGATGTATGGTCAGGAATTAGATCGTAAAACGCTGCAACCGATCGGTGAACGCAAAGATTTGATTAAGCTGAATGATGAGGTGCACGGATGGGAGCGTTTTGGGGAATACCAAGACAATACGTTCTTAAAACCGTTCATGGAAGGGGCCTGGATGAATAAGTACAAAGGCAAATATTATTTGCAATATGGGGCGCCAGGGACAGAATTCTCCGCTTATGGAGATGGGGTGTATACCTCAGATCATCCGATGGGGCCATTTACCTACCAGTCACATAATCCATTTTCGTTTAAACCAGGCGGATTTACGCGTGGGGCTGGGCATGGGGCGACTTTTGAGGGAGAGTTTGGAAATTGGTGGCATGTGTCTACGATTACAATTGCGGTGAAGAACAGTTTTGAGCGTCGTCTGGGTCTTTGGCCTACGTATTTCGATAAAGATGGAATCCTTTATACAAACACGGCTTATGGGGATTATCCGCATCGAATGCCGACGAAAAAAGTCGATTTTCCTTCTGAATTATTTACGGGTTGGATGCTGTTGAATTACAATAAACCGGTGCGTGTTTCCTCTAGTTTGCCGGGTTATTCGGCGAATTTTGCGGTGGATGAGCAGATGAAGACCTATTGGTCTGCGGCTTCGAATAGAAAGGGAGAGTTTATTGAAACAGATCTAGGCGAGGTTTCCACCTTGAAGGCTTTGCAGATAAATTATGCCGATCAAGATGTGGATTCGAGTTTTTTAGGAAAGATGAATGGGATTTACCACCAATACCAGGTGTTCGGAAGTAAGGATGGTAAAAACTGGCAGCTGATTATCGATAAGTCTAAAAACAAGACAGATATCCCGCATGATTATGTAGAGCTTCCGCATTCGGTGGAGGTTAGGTATTTAAAATTGGTGAACCATCACATGGCAGCGGGTAAATTCGCGATTTCGGGAATTCGAGCTTTTGGTTTTGGGCATGGAGCTAAACCAGGTGTCATCAAAGATCTATTGGTCTTGCGTGGGGAGCACGATTCTCGAAGTGCTTGGTTAAAGTGGGGACACGATCCGAAGGCAACCGGTTATGTCATTTACTCCGGGATTGCGCCAGATAAAATGTACACGTCGGTGCAGGTTTTTGGAAGTAATGAGTATTATTTCAAATCCATGGATCGTGGTAAGACCTATTATTTCCAAATCGAAGCCTTCAACGAAAATGGGATAGGAACTCGTGGGCCTATTATTGAATCAAAATCAAGCCTTTGATCGGTTGATTTCATAAACTCCAATAAGTAAGACGATCATCGCAATAAATTGCGAAAGGTAGACTTGCTCGCCATCGAAAACGCCCCAACCCACAGCCACAATCGGAATGATGTAGGTCACGGAACTAGCGACAATGGCATTGGTCCATTTGATCAACTGATTGAACAAGACCATGGCAATCGCTGAGCCAAAAACTCCCAAAGAACAAGCCGCTAAAAAAGGCCACCATTCAATGGGTTGTGCGAAAAATCCGGTAGAGGCTAATAAAATCAGCGACAAAGGTCCGATAGCCATAAAAATTCCTGACGTAGAAGTGAAGGGATTTAATCCGGATAATTTGGTCTTAATGATATGTAAATTAATCCCATACAAGAAAGTGGCTAACACCACCCAAAGAGCATGGTAATTGAAATCGATATTGAATCCTTCGCCACCCACGATTAAGCCAAAACAGCCAGCGATACCTAGCACAATACCCAGTATTTGACGCCATTGAAAGCCTTGTTTGAATAATAAAATTCCAACGATTAGTGTAAACAATGGTGTAAAGGCGTTCAACATGCCGGACAAGGCAGAAGTCAAATGCTTTCCCGCGATCGAAAAAAGGATAGCCGGTAATAGATTACCCGTTAAGCCAGCTAACAAAAAGCTCTTCCAATGTTCTTTTTTTACCTCGTGTCTTTGCTTTAAAAACACCGGAATAAAGAAGATAAAGGCTGCAAAAATACGCAACGCACCCACTTGAGGAGAGCTATAATAGACTAAACTTTTCTTCACTAAAATGAAGGAACTTCCCCAAATCAAGGAAAGTGCCACAAAGGCTAAAATGACAAGTAATACGGGGGATTTTTGTTTGTTTTCCATTAGGCTGGTAAGGGTTCTCCAGCGTAATGCGCTGAGATTTCATTCAGGATCTCTTTGATCTCCTCAAATTCGTAGGTAGTAACTAAGCGGGTTCTAAACGGTTTGAAATGATCCATTCCGCGGAAATAATTTGCATAATGCCGTCTCATTTCGACGATGCCTCCGTGATTTCCCTTCCATCGGATGGAGAACTCAAGGTGATCTAAACAAACCTGCAAGCGTTGTTGCAAAGTAGGAGGGGCTAAATGCTCTCCGGTTGCTAAATAATGTTTTATCTCGTTGAAAATCCAAGGATATCCGATCGAAGCGCGGCCTATCATAATGCCGTCCACTTCGTAGCGATCGCGGTATTCTTTCGCTTTCTCCGGCGAATCGATATCGCCATTGCCAAAAATCGGAATCTTAATCCGTGGATTATTCTTCACTTTCGATATCAATTCCCAATCCGCAGCTCCCTTGTACATCTGAACGCGGGTTCTACCATGAATAGTCAAAGCCTGAATACCGATATCCTGTAAGCGTTCCGCCACCTCCTCAATATTCTTCGTGGAATCATCCCAGCCTAAACGCGTTTTAACGGTTACAGGTAGGTGAGTGGCATCCACCACTGCTTTGGTCATGGAGACCATTTTAGGGATATCCTGTAATAAAGCCGCTCCAGCGCCTTTGCAGGCCACTTGTTTCACTGGGCAACCATAATTGATGTCGATTAAGTCCGGGCCAGCCTTGGTCGCAATTTCTGCACAAGCGGCCATCGTTTCGATGGAACTACCAAAAAGTTGAATCCCAATCGGTCTTTCGTATTCAAATATATCGAGCTTTTGCACGCTCTTCGCCGCATCTCGGATGAGGCCTTCAGAGGAAATAAACTCTGTATACATCAAATCAGCCCCGTTCGCCTTACAGACCGCACGGAAAGGCGGATCTGACACGTCCTCCATGGGGGCTAAAAGTAATGGGAATGAGCCTAGCTCGATGTTACCTATCTTTACCATTCTGATTAAAAATTCCGTAAATTTACGAGCATTATGGTAGATAACAATTTTCAGGGCCCCGAACGTTATGTGGGATTGCTGTCCAAAATTTTAATTTTATTCGGATTTTTCCTTTTGGGAGGCTTTATTGGCCAATTCATTGGTCTTTTATCCGTGGTATTAATTATTGGTTTTCCTACTCAGGATGTCAATCAATTCCAGAAATCAGTCTTGGATTTCATGGCCCACCCCCAAAGTTATGAGGGAGCTTTCAGAGCCATGATGGCCTTGCAATGGTTTTCTGCGCTATTTACCTTCGTAGCGAGTTCTTGGGCCTATTTGCGTTGGTCAGAAAAGAGAGACTTAAATTCCCTTTCTGAGGGTCCTACGCCCGACTACCGCATTTTTCTTTGGTCTATTATTACGATTTTAGTGGGAATGCCTTTCCTAGAATACCTTATTCAATGGAATGAATCCCTTGTGTTACCGGCTGGTTTTGAGGAAACGGAGAAGTGGATGCGGGCATCGGAGACACAATTAGCAGAATTAACCAAATTTTTAGTGGACTTCCACAGTCCGATGGACTTTGCGATTGGACTTGCGGTGATTGCAGGTTTAGCCGCTTTAGGGGAGGAATTATTCTTCAGAGGGGTGTTGCAATCTTTATTTGAGCGCTATATCGGAAATCACCACGTGGCGATTTGGTTGTCTGCGGGGATTTTTAGTTTTATTCATTTTCAATTTTTCGGATTCTTCCCACGCCTTTTTTTAGGAGCCTTTTTTGGGTATTTATATGTGTGGAATCGCAACATTTGGATTCCAATTGTGGCGCATTTATTTAATAATGGCTGGACGCTGACGATGCAATATATGTACCAGCAAAAGCAAATAGCCGTTGATCCGGAGAAACTAGGAGAAATCACTCCTTGGTGGTCCGTTGTCATTTCGGCTGCTTTAGTGGTGTTTTATATTCGTCGTTTACACGGCATGCGTTTAGAAAAATAACAATATGGGTTTAAGAGAGATGTCTAATTTGCAACAACGCGTGATCGCAGCCATCGTGGCGGTACCGTTTTTGCTATTTTGTGTGCTGTTCAGTGATTATACCTTCTTAGGGTTGTTTCTCTTAATCGGCGTAGCTGCGCAATTAGAGTTTTATAAATTAGTGGGTAGCATTAGCGATAATTTACCATTGACTTTTTATGGTACTTTCTGTGGTGTGGTATTACATTTATTGACCTTTTTTATCGAAAAAGGGGAGATCGCTTACTCGAATTATTATATCCTTTCGCCTTTATTGGCGCTCATTTTCTTCATCAAGTTGTACAAGGCAAATGATGAAAAACCCTTCAAAAACATCGCCTATACCTTCCTTGGTATTATTTATGTTGCCTTGCCTTTTGCCTTATTAACTGTTTTAGCCTTTATCCAAAACGAAACCTATGATCCCCAAATCGTCCTAGGTTGCCTTTTCTTGTTGTGGGCGAGTGATTCTGGGGCCTATTTTGCGGGGACGAAGTTTGGTAAAACGAAATTATTCGAACGTGTTTCCCCTAAGAAATCTTGGGAGGGAAGTATCGGTGGTTTAATTGCAGCGATGATTGTGGCCTATGTTTTGTCTATTTATTACACCAATTTTGAGTCATGGCAATGGTTTGGAATTGGAATTATCATTGTGGTGGCTGGAACTTATGGCGATTTAGTGGAGTCATTATTTAAGCGCAGTATTAAAATCAAGGATTCGGCAGACACAATTCCGGGTCACGGGGGCTTTTTGGATCGATTTGATGGTTTACTTTTATCGATCCCGTTTATCATTACGTTTTTGAAATTATTTCCCAAACACTAAGCTTTAACAGGCTTTAACATGGGTGAAATTTAATTTTTTATAACTTCGGTTTCGAAATGAAACATGCAATGCGATTTCTTGGAATACTTTTGTTGAGTCTCCTGTCTTGGACAGCTTTCTCACAAGGGCAAGACAAAACGGTCTTATTCCAAGGACGTGTGGTGGCATCATCGAATGCGGAGTTCCTTCCTTTGGCCTATATTTTTAATCCACAAGCGGGTCGCGGTGCCCTGAGTGATAATTTCGGTCAAGTAGACATGTATGTTTTCCCGGGAGATAGCTTAGTGATTTCGTACATCGGATATAAGAAAAAGTACTATATCGTTCCGCGTGATACTGAATTAGTTCATCAGGTAATCATTCCGATGGAGGAGATGACGACGATGTTGCGTGATGTGAAAGTGTTCCCGCATTCGAGCGAAGAGGAGTTTAAGCAGGCCTTTTTAGCGATGGAATTGCGTAATAAGAAAGAGCGAGATAATGCGCGTGATAACCTAGAGCAGTCGAAATTAAATGCGTTCGCGATGCAGGCAGGCATGGGAGCTTCGTCTAATTTTAGGAATTTCTCGGATATGATGATTTCGTCTCAAGCGAATAAGAGCTTTTTTAATAGTCCCATGTTAGCCTTGACAAATCCGTTTGCTTGGATTAGTTTTATCAAGTCAGTCAAAAATGGAGATTTAAAGCGTAAGGATTATCAGAAAGCCTACGAATTTCTGCCGAAGGAAAATATCAATCGCACGTTGTTTTTACGCAACTTGAAATCCAATTAGGGCTAACATTCTGCCTGTGGTTCCTGCTTCTTTTCGGTGAGAAAAATAATCTGCATTATTCTCCACGGTGCAGGCCGGGTCAATTTCAATCTGTTGTATGCCCAATTTAACTAATTGAGCCATATTTGCTGCTTTTAAATCCACGTGCCATTTGCTGCCTTTTCGGGTTTTAAATTCTTCTTCAAAATGTGCCGCTACTTCATCGCCCACTTCGAAATGAGCTTGACTAATGCAGGGGCCTATGTAGGCCAAAATATCCGCCGGATTCGATCCTCTATTCTCAATCATCCGTAGGGCTGTTTTTCCCACGATTTCAGCTACCGTACCTTTCCAACCCGCATGAATTGCCGCGCAAACTCGAGTAACCGGATCAGCTAATAATATGGGCGTGCAATCCGCGATTCCAACGCCAGCAAAAACGCCTGGCTGTACAGAAACCATCGCATCAAAGCCTGATTGATACCCTGGACGACCTGTCACCCAAATTTTATCCCCATGGACCTGGTAGGATCGCGCTAAATCGCTAGGAGAAATGCCTAAGTCAGCGCAGAAAATGGAAAGATTTTGTTCGATGATTTCGGGTGAATCATCTGTGTGTACGCCTAAATTCAAGGAAGAATAGGGAGCCTCACTTATACCTCCGTGGGGGGGGGGGGGGGGG
>JBMSJH010000087.1:0-8129 GCA_049418705.1 Aquirufa sp. | reverse complement strand
CTTTATTTGCTGACTAATATGGCCTATTTAAGTATTCTACCCTTAAAAGGAGAAGCGGACGGAATTAATAGCTATGCACGTGGAATTATGTTTGCTACACAAGATCGATTAGGAGCTGCGGCATTAGAAACCGTTCTTGGTGGAATTGGTGCATTAGTGATGGCTGTGTTTATTATGATTTCCACCTTTGGATGTAATAATGGGATCATTTTAGCTGGTGGGCGTTTATTCCAAGCGATGGCAAATGATCGCTTGTTCTTCAAGAAAGCAGCTGAAACGAATGATAAAGATGTACCCGTTTATTCACTGGGAATACAAGGATTATGGGCCATCTTATTATGTTTCTCTGGATCTTACGGTGCTTTATTAGACTTTACCGTATTCGCAATTCTGATATTTTACTTCCTTACTGTAGCATCCGTATTCAAAACAAGAATCATGCAAAACGAACTACCTCTCTTACAGAAGTTGTTATTTAGCGGATACCTTATTTTGTTAGTGGGAATAGCAGGAAACCTGTTGTGGGTTAAAACACTCTCCTCTTCTATCGGATTAGGAATCGTCCTTTTAGGTATTCCGTTCTACTTTGTAATGAAGAAAACTCAAAGTAATTGATTTACTTTCATCCAGGAAATTAAACGATCGAACCACAAGTCTCCACTTGTGGTTTTATTGTTTAGTCCAAAACCGTGACCGCCTTTAGCGTAAACATGTAAATCTACGGGTACCTTATTTGCCGTTAAGCGTTCTGCATATAGTAAGGAATTTTTCAAAGGGACAGCTCCATCATCAGCTGCATGAACTAAGAATGCTTTTGGGGTTTGCGGCGTTATTTGCTCTTCATTCGAAAACAAATGTAAGTCTTCTTCTGAAGGATTTTTGCCTAATAGGTTTTGGGAACTACCACCATGACCAAAAGATCTAACTGATATGACTGGATATAGTAGAATCGAAAAGTCAGGTCTTACATTAGCTCCGGGCAGAATACCCGTATAATCCTTCGTAAAATGAGTTGAGGCTGTTGCCGCTAAATGACCACCCGCTGAAAAACCCATAATACCCACCTTATTAGGATCGACATTCCATTTCGTTGCATTTTCACGAACAAGAGCTAGAGCAGCTTGCGCATCCTGTAATGGCGCATATTTCTTCTCTACTTGAGCCGAATCCTCCGGTAAACGGTAATATAAAACTAAAGCAGAAACACCAATTTCATTGAACTTCGCCGCGATATCGTAGCCCTCATGAGAAGAGGCCAAAATGCGATACCCTCCACCCGGGCAAATAACAACACATGCTTTAGGGTCTATACCTGATGAGGCTGGGAAAAAGCGATAGGTGGGAACACTCACTTTGGAAATACGCTCTATTCCATCTGCCCCTTTTGCGACAGATTGCTTATTAACAACTTCTTTATAATTAGGAATGCCATGTGAATACAAAGGAGTAAATTCTTGTGCCATGGCCGAGGTAGTGAAAAATAAAGCGATTAAAATCTTTTTCATTTGGTAGAGGTCTTTTCAGTAGTAATTAACAAGACAGCAGATAAAATTAAGCTACTTGCCAATAGTAATATACTACTTAAAGACTCACCTAGAATAAGATTACCCAAAAATAAGGCAATAATTGGATTGACGTAGGTATAGGTAGACACTAAAGTGGCATCTAACACTTTAGACAAATAGCCAAATAATCCAAAACCAACCATCGAACCAATTAAGGCTAAATAAGTAAATACGCCAAACGCTTTAATTGGTAACTCAGCAATAGAAACCTTTTGAATATCACCTTGAAAAAAAGCGATAGCTACTAAAATTAGGCCGCCCGTCAGCATTTGAATAGCACAAACCTGCGTAAAATGATACGTGTTGGCTTTCGTAAACTGAATATAAAAGACCCCTAAATTCCAAGCCACAACCGCGATCAACAGAAAACCCATACCACGGTAAAAGTCAATTTCTTTTCCTGGTATCGCGAGATTTTTTTGGGAGGCTAATAAAATGATTCCAACGAAACCAATGAGCGTTCCTATTAACTTACGATTACTAGGCTTGCGTCCTGAAATCCAAAAGAATACCACCAGTAATAATGGACCAAAAGCCATAAAAACGGAGGATAAACCAGACGGAATCGTTTGACCTGCTAAAGCCATAAAACCGTTTCCTAACGTGATCAGTAGAAAACCTGCTGACAAATGGACCTTCCAATGTGTTACAGGTAATTGTTTCCAATGGCCACCGAGAACGGACCAGAGTAGGAACAATAGTCCAGCTACTAAATTGCGAGAAAAGGAAATAACAAGTGGGGGTAAAAAATCTAATAAAATACGAACACTAAGAAAGGTGCTCCCCCAAATAAGGTATAGGCCTCCAAGCGCCAAAATAGTTACCAGCGATATGGATTCCTTTTTATTCATTTTAATCTAATAAATCAGGTCTTCTCGTTTGCGTTCGCAATACGGCCTGCTCATGACGCCATTCTTCAATCTTCTTTTCATGTCCGGACAATAAAACGGCAGGCACATCCATTCCATCGAAACTTGCAGGTCTTGTATACACAGGAGGGGCTAATAATCCATCTTGAAATGAATCTGTTAAGGCGGAACTTTCATCCCCTATAGCCCCTGGAATTAATCGAATAATCGCATCAGCCGTTACAGCAGCAGCTAATTCGCCACCAGATAGCACATAATCACCAATCGAAATCTCTTTCGTCACATACTTTTCTCGTATACGTTCATCGATCCCTTTATAATGACCGCAAATGAACAATAGATTCTCTCCTAGGCTCAATTGATTCACTAAACCTTGCTTTAAAACGATGCCATCGGGGCTGAAATAAATAATCTCATTATAGTTGCGATCAGCCTTTAGCGTTTCAATGCATTTTGCCAAAGGTTCCACCGCCATTACCATCCCAGCTCCCCCACCAAATGGATAATCATCCACTTGTTTATGTTTCTTTTCTGAATAATCATGCAAATCATGAAACACGACTTCCACTAGTCCAGCTTTTGCCGCACGTGCACAGATGGAATGCTCAAAAAAGCTATTCATCAACGCTGGAACTACCGAAATTATATCAATCCGCATCATTCTCTGTATATACTTCTAATAAACCATCAGGTAAAATACTATGCACCGTTTGGTTTTTCTTATCCACTTTTGGGATGATCGCATCAATCAGGGGTATTAAAACCTCATGATTTTGATAATTCATCACTAACACATCTTGAGCACCCGTACTATAAATCTCCTTCACAGTGCCAAGGGTACCTAAATTTGCATCAATAACCTGATAACCAATCACCTCGTGGTAATAATATTGATCATCTTTCAATTTAGGCAAGGCACTAAGAGGTAAAAATACTTTAAGACCCACTAAGTCTTTCGTCGCATCCAACGTATTGATCCCTTCTAGGGTAATCAGATTCAAATTATCACGAATCTGAATATCCTCCACAAAATAAGGAACCATTTCATTTCCTTGTTGTAAAAAGATCGCATCTAAGTCTTCATACTCATACGGATCATCTACATCTAAATAAAGATGAAATGCGCCTTTCAAACCATGAGGTTTCGAAAGTGTGCCTAATTCAAAATATTCGGTCTTTGCCATAGGTACAAAAAAAAATCATACAAACTTGCGAACAAATTTGTATGATTTTAATCAAAATGTGAAAATTATTCAGCTGCTGGAGCCTCTTCTGCTGCTTCTTCAGCTGCAGGAGCTTCTTCTACTGCTGTTTCTTCAGCTGCTGGAGCTTCTTCAACTACTGTTTCTTCAACTGCTGCAGGAGCCTCAGCTACTACCTCATCTACTTCAACACCAGTTGCCTCTTCTTCCGCTTCGTTGATAGCTTCTACAACGCTAGCTACTAAAGCTTCTTCAGCTACCTTATTTTTTGCTGCAATTGATTCAGCACGAGCGCTAGAGACTTTTGCTTCAGCTTCTAAACGAGCCGCTTTAGACTTCGCTTTAGACTGTTGCAATGTAGTTGCTTTCGACTGATTTGCTACTTCTTTTTCTGCTTTCCAAGCCTCGAACTTCGCATCAGCTTGTTCTTGTGTGATAGCACCTTTGTTAACACCTACTTGTAAGTGTTTTGCATACATGATTCCTTTGTGAGAAAGGATTGCACGAACTGTGTCAGTTGGTTGAGCACCGTTCAATACCCATTGGATTGCTTGTTTCTCGTTTAAAACGACAGTTGCTGGGTTGGTGTTAGGGTTGTATGTTCCGATTTTTTCAACAAAACGTCCGTCACGTGGTGCACGAGCATCCGCAACTACAACATCGAACATCGCTAACTTCTTGCGTCCACGACGCGCTAATCTGATTTTAACAGCCATTATATATGGGTTTGTGAGGGATCCCGTCCCTCGGGTTTATAAATAGTCTGCAAAATTAAACTATTTTGCATTCATTTCAAACAAAGAAATAGAGAAAATAAACCGATAAGCCGAATTCTGTCAGTGGTTACCCACCGTCCTATCATTTATCTTCGACAAACATCACTGTTTATCTGTAGCAATCTACCCACTAGCATCGGACGAGCCACCCTTTTGCCTTGCGGCAGCTAGCCTATTTGATCTTGCAACGCGTGAGGTTTACCTATGCCTGTTTTGTCACCAAACCAGCGGTGGGCTCTTACCCCACCTTTTCACCCTTACCCGAAGGCGGTAATTTTCTGTGGCACTTGCTGTAGAATCCGAAGATTCCCCTTCCTGTTAGGAAGCACGCTGCTCTATGTTGTTCGGACTTTCCTCTTTAAAAAGCGATAGGATAGTCTATTTTCTCTAAGGCAAAGGTAGGATTTTATTTGGCCAAAGACCAATTTCCCTCTAAAGCCCCTTCAATTAGGACAGAAGAAGAATCAAAATAAATCTTTTGAAAACGCAATGCTCCACCCTTTTGTAGTGAAATCGAGGAAGGCAAGCGCTTCAATAATTGAGAAGGCTGAAAACGGAAATTAGCCGCCTGAGCCTGTAATTTGCGTTGAATTTTACGCGTGAATAGGGAAGCTGGAAAACCTAATCCACGCAAGCGACTATCGTTAATTTGAATACCGAGACTATGGTCTGGATATAAAACAAAATCGAAATCAGCTTCTATATGAGACGATTTGCCTTTGAATTTCTCCAGCTTGAAAATCATTCCAGAAGAACCTAATACTAAATTAGCTTCCCCTTTTAACTTAGGGTTACCTTGTTTGAGAAACGCCACAATCTCAGGTCCAGATAGTTGATACTGAAATGGAAGAACTGAGGTAGAAACGACTGACGAGAGGTCTTTGATCGGAATCAAAATAGGTGTTTGAATTGGTACACCAGACTTAATTCGCAACCCACCGAAATAACGTACCTGACCTTTCACACCACCCGAAGTGAATTCTAAATTTCGAACATCAAAGGCAGAATTCGGTACAGGTTCTAAACGATACCCTGAAGGGATATCTGAAAAGAAACGCTGAAATAGCAAGGGTTTAGTTATCGTTGTTTTTATACTCGCATTCAAAGATTGTTGCATTTGTGAAATAACCAGCGGTTTCTTTTGGTTAAATAATTGATCTACTACACCCGAAACATTGACTGGGAAACCTAGCACTTTTACAGAAGGCTTTTGAAGCCAGCTATAGTCATAATTCGCTTCTCTAATTTGCAACGAGTTTAAACCTGTTAAATCCCATTTCAGCTGGACATTCATCGCTAAGTCACCTGAAACGGTTCCTGCAGAAATACCGGCTAATTCTGGTTTTGCCTGCATACGTACCGGCAGCATAATTTTCACCTGATCCTTAGCTAGTGACTGAGCCTTAATAGGACCTAAGAGACGAATATCTAAGGGGAAATCCAACACTACGGAAGGCTCCGTGTTTTGAAATAAAACAGAACCCGTCTTTAATTGACTTAAAGCGAATAAACTATCATATGATAAAGCAAAATCCACCGTCGTTAAACTCGGTTTTATCGGCGGGAATTTGTCAACATAGGTAGATTTACTAATCACCTTCGCCGGCACGATTGATTTAGCGCAGGAAAGCAATAAAAAGCTCAGAAAAAAAAGATAAATCCTCATAAAAAAAGAGACCTCAATCTTTAACGAAAAGACTGAGGCCTAATTATGTTATCAACTTAAACTAGGTTAATAAACCCCCATTCACAGAAATCACTTGACCCGTTACATAGGAACTCATATCAGAACCTAAGAACAAACACACATCAGCTACTTCCGATGCTTGCCCTCCCCTTTTCATCGGGATTGACTTTGTCCATTCTTCAATCGCTGCCTCATTTAATTCCTCCGTCATCTCGGTTTCAATAAAACCGGGAGCAATCGCATTGCAACGGATATTACGAGAACCTAATTCCAGCGCAACCGATTTAGTAAAACCGATGATACCTGCCTTAGAAGCCGCATAGTTCGATTGACCCGCATTACCTTTAATACCTACAATGGAGGTCATATTGATGATCGAACCAGATTTAGCTTTCATCATCGGCTTAGTCACCGCTTTTGTCAAATTGAAAATAGATTTCAAATTCACCCGAATAACCTCATCCCATTGCTCCTCAGACATACGCATCAATAAACCATCACGTGTAATGCCTGCATTATTAATTAAAATGTCAATCGTTCCAAAATCAGCTAACACATCTTCTACTAACTTTTCTGACTCTGTATAAGAAGACGCATCCGAACGATAACCTTTCGCTGTGATTCCAAAAGCAGCTAATTCTTGCTCTAGCGCTTGTCCTTTTTCAACAGAAGATAAATAAGTAAAAGCGACATTTGCGCCAGCTTTTGCAAAAGTTGTCGCGATAGCCCGACCGATACCACGTGAGGCACCTGTCACTAAAACGACCTTGTTTTGTACTAATGACATATTATTTTTTTTGTTTGGTTAATTCTTTTCTTGTTTTTCTGGCCAAAGTCAAGGCATCCGCCCCCTCTTCGAAATCAGCCACAATGTACTCCCCTTCAGCTAAGGCACCTTTTAGTATTTCCTCTGCTAAAGCATCTTCTAAATACTTCTGAATCGCTCTATTTAAAGGTCTAGCACCATACTGAGGATCATAACCCTTATCGGCCATAAAGTCTTTCGCCTTCTCCGTTAATTCTACTTCAAAGCCTAGATTAGCTAAACGATTCTTTAACTTAGTTAACATTAAATCAATAATCTGATGAATCGCTGGACGCTCTAACGAATTGAAGACAATGATATCATCTAAACGGTTAATGAACTCCGGAGCAAACGCCTTTTTTAACGCATTTTGAATGGTTGTCTTCGCATACTCATCTAAGTTATCCACTTTAGATTTCGTAGATAATCCAATTCCAGAACCGAAATCCTTCAAGTCACGCGCCCCAATATTCGAAGTCATGATGATAATCGTATTTCTGAAATCTACGCGACGACCAAGGCCATCCGTTAAAATACCATCATCTAATACTTGTAATAATAAATTAAAGACATCTGGATGTGCTTTTTCAATCTCATCCAAAAGAACAACTGCATACGGTTTACGGCGAATCTTCTCCGTTAATTGTCCACCTTCTTCATAACCAACATATCCCGGAGGCGCTCCGACTAAGCGAGATACACTGAATTTCTCCATGTATTCACTCATATCGATACGAACTAAAGCATCTTCTTTGTCAAACAAATACGTAGCTAATACTTTTGCCATCTCCGTCTTACCCACACCCGTAGGACCTAAGAAGATAAAAGAACCAATTGGTTTCTTCGGATCCTTTAATCCTACTCGTGTACGCTGAATAGCCTTCACTAATTTCTTGATGGCATCTGGCTGTCCAATTACTTGTTTAGACAACTCTTCCTCCATCAACAATAATTTCTCTCCTTCTTTAGCCGCCACACGATTAACAGGAATACCCGTCATCTGTGCAATTACTTCGGCCACATTTTCTTCTGTTACCGTGAATTTCTGCTTCTTCGAATCCTCTTCCCAAGCGGCCTTAGATTGCTCTAATTGATCAATTAATTTCTTCTCACGATCGCGTAATTGAGCCGCTTCCTCATATTTCTGAGACTTCACTACTTGGTTTTTCTCTTTCTTCACGATTTCGATTTGGCCTTCTAATGCAACGATATCTTCTGGAACATT
>JBMSJH010000086.1:0-8158 GCA_049418705.1 Aquirufa sp. | reverse complement strand
TTTTGTTTTTTGAAATGAGGCGAATCTGTTTGATTACTTTTTTAGGCCTGCTTTCTGGTTTAACAATAACTTAAATTCTAATTAAAGACCTAGCATTAAATTAACGCGGTCCATATCAGATGGGTGAACTAAGGTTGCGTGAACTAAATTACGCTTTTGCTTAGTTGTTTTTTTAGTTAGGATATGGCTGTGAAAAGCATGTTTACGCTTAATCTTACCAGTTCCCGTTACTTTGAAACGTTTTTTCGCTCCAGAGTTAGTTTTAATTTTTGGCATTGTTTGATAATTATGTAAAAATTAAATTTTGAAATTTGGAATGCAAAAGTAATGAAAATTACCCTATAATTCCAGCATCCGTTTGAAAATTATTTCTTAATAGCTTTAGGGGAGAAGATGATGCTCATACGCTTACCTTCTAATTTAGGCATATCATCTGGCTTACCTACGTCCTCTAAACCTTTAGCGAAGTTTAATAATAACATTTCACCACGCTCTTTAAACACGATCGTTCTACCAACAAAGTGCACATAAGCTTTCACTTTTGCTCCTTCTTTCAAGAAATTAACCGCGTGCTTTAATTTGAAATTGAAATCGTGTTCATCCGTATTAGGACCGAAACGAATTTCTTTGATCACTGTTTTGGTAGCGTTAGCCTTGATTTCCTTTTGCTTTTTCTTTTGATCATACTTAAATTTAGCATAATCAATGATCTTACAAACAGGAGGGACAGCTTTAGGAGAAATCTCCACTAAATCTAAACTCTGCGCTGTCGCTAATTCTAGCGCTTTCGCGAAGGGATAAACACCCACCTCAATATTCTCACCTACTAATCGAACTTCTTCGACACCACGAATCAATTGATTGATACGATAAGGTTCTTCTTCTCTTTTATTTCCTCTGTAATTGTTATTCGGGCGTAAAGCCATAAAATAAAATGGGTTTAATATATATTAAATCGAAAGCTAAATCAAAATTAACGCAATTGCAAGCAAATCACGCATTAGCACTTATTTTTCATAGGTTAAAGACTGGATTTCTTCCTGCGCCATAGCGATGAAAGCATCCAAAGTCATCGATCCTACATCTCCATCGCCTTTCTTACGAACAGAAACGATTCCTTCCGCTTGTTCTTTTTCACCTACCACAATCATGAAAGGCACTTTAGCGATTTCTGCATCTCTGATCTTACGTCCCATCTTTTCATTCCGGTGATCGACATAACCACGTAAATCCTTTTCCTGTAGACGTAAATACAATTCATTTGCATAATCCTCGTATTTCTCAGAAATAGGAAGCACCGCAATTTGATCAGGAGATAACCATAAAGGGAAGTTACCCGCTGTATTTTCGATCAAAATAGCCACAAAACGCTCTAATGAACCAAAAGGAGCCCGATGAATCATCACAGGACGGTGCTTTGAATTATCAGCACCTGTATATTCCAATTCAAAACGTTGCGGTAATTGGTAATCCACTTGAATCGTTCCTAACTGCCACTTACGACCCAAGGCATCCTTCACCATAAAATCTAATTTAGGACCATAAAAAGCTGCCTCGCCATATTCCACGACAGTAGGTAAACCTTTTGCTTCAGCAGAACGAATAATTGCAGATTCGGCACGATCCCAATCTTCATCATTACCGATATACTTTTCTCTATTTTCTTTGTCTCGTAAGGATACTTGAGCAGAATACGAATCAAAACCTAAAGCCTTGAACACATATAATACCAAGTCAATTACCTTCATAAACTCTTCTTCCACTTGATCCGGACGACAGAAAATATGTGCATCATCTTGCGTAAATCCTCTCACACGAGTTAATCCATGTAATTCACCACTTTGCTCGTAACGATAAACCGTACCGAATTCTGCCAAGCGCAAAGGTAAATCCTTGTAGGAACGAGGCTTCGTCTTGTAAATCTCACAGTGGTGAGGACAATTCATCGGCTTTAATAAGAATTCTTCATTCTCATCAGGTGTATGAATAGGTTGAAAAGAATCCTTTCCGTATTTCTCATAGTGACCAGAAGTCACATATAATTGCTTGCTTCCAATGTGCGGAGTAATAACAGGAGAATAGCCAGCACGTACTTGAGCACGACGTAAAAAATTCTCCAATCGTTCACGCAATAAAGTACCTTTAGGTAACCAAAGAGGTAATCCTAAGCCCACTTTTTCAGAGAAGGCAAATAATTCCATTTCCTTACCTAACTTCCGGTGGTCACGGCGCTTAGCCTCTTCTAATAAAGTCAAATACTCTTCTAATTCTTTGGCCTTAGGGAAGGTAATCGCATAAATACGCGTTAATTGCTTACGCTTCTCGTCACCGCGCCAATAGGCTCCAGCGACAGACATCAACTTAACAGACTTAATAAAACCTGTATTCGGAATATGAGGTCCACGGCATAAATCTGTAAAGTTTCCTTGATTATAGAAGGTAATCGAACCATCTGCTAGACCGTCGATTAGTTCTAATTTATATTCATCACCTTTTTCTTTGAAATAGGAGATCGCATCTGCTTTCGAAACCGAAGTACGAACGTATTCGTTCTTTTCCCGAGCTAATTCGAGCATTTTATCCTCAATTGCTTTGAATTGATCTGAACCAAATTCGTGTTCACCTAAGTCGATATCGTAATAAAAGCCTTGCTCAATGGCAGGACCGATACCAAATTTAGTTCCTGGATATAAAGCTTCTATAGCTTCAGCAAGTAAATGGGCTGATGAATGCCAAAAAGTCTTCTTACCCTCCGTATCATTCCAAGTAAGTAATTGCAATGAGGCATCTGCATCAATAGGAGTAGAGGAATCCACTACTTCACCATTTAAATTAGCCGCTAACACATTACGTGCTAAACCTTCTGAAATTTGTAATGCAACCTGATAAGGAGTGATTCCTTTTTCAAATTCTCGGACTTGACCGTCGGGAAAGGTAATTTTTATCATTCTAAAAAAATTTGTGCAAAGGTACAAATTAAGGCGCAATGTATTGAATTGAGCACCTGATTAATTTTGGGAAATAGAATCAATAGGGTTGACCAAAGAGTCAGAAAGAGATTCTTTACGTTTAGTGGGTAACAATCCTTGCTTAGCTAAATCAAAGTAAACAAGCTCCGCCTGTAAAGACTTGGTTTTCGGATAGATCTTCAACACTTGCTTGTACACTAAAGCAGCCTGTTCATATTTCTTCATTTTGACTAAAAAACGGGCCCAAAAGCGCATAAAATACGGATCCATTGGGTATTTCTTCCAGCTTTGGAGTATTTCTTTTTGGTACTTTAAAGCGGGAATGGACGATAAGCCTTGCTCGTAATACACGTAGACTAATGGAGAATCATCAGATGGCTTTCCATTCATAAGTGAATACAAACGTGCGGAATCAGATACCGCAAAATCTTTAACTGCCTTTAAAATGGGACGCTCTTTTTCGGATAATAGGGAACTCTCCACTTTCTTCAAATAAGAACGACCTAAACTATTCTGATTCGTAATAAAGTAGTTCTGCGCTAATAAAAGGCTATTTCGAATGGAATTCAACTCAGACGCCTCTGTTAATTTTGCGCGATCGATGGAAGTAGCATAATCCTCCACTTTCTGCTTTATTTGGGCAGATAAATCTAAATAAGCAGGCTCTCCGGGATTATCACGCAAGGCTTTTTCCAGATCTTGATCCGCTAAACCGTAAGCATGCAAGAGAAGGTAATTTTTAGCCCGCAGAAAATACAAATTAGCACTAGGCTGATCTTCAATCTGTTGCGATAAAAACTGAACGTTTTTTAAGGGATTTTGGCCACTTTGAATCACCGCTTTATCTGGAATATTCTCTCCTTTAGAGTCGGGAGAAGTACTGCAAGCAGATAAAAATAAAATACCTAAAAGAAACAGAATCCTTATAACCATTTCAATACAAAATCAATCATCCAACGGACTTTAACCCCATACGGTGGGTAGAAATTCTTTAACAAATTCGTGCGCTGGATTACCACCGATTTTTGGTTAGAGAACTCCACAAAACCATAGTGCCCACCTGACTTACCTATCCCTGAGTGATTAACACCGCCAAATGGCAACTCATTATGACCAAATTGAATCAAACAATCATTCACTACGGACGTGCCTGAACTTGTATTATTCAAGATATATTGATTGAATTCGGTATTCGTTGAAAAGACATATAAAGCGAGTGGCTTATCCCCAGAACGAATGTCAGCCGTTACCTGAAATTCATCTTTGAAGGACATAATTGGTAGGATAGGGCCAAATATCTCCTCTTGCAAAATACGCATATCAGGAGTGCAATTAGTCAACACGGTAGGGGAAATGAAGCAGTCATCTGCATCGGTAATACCACCAAATAACACTTGAGCACCCTTTTCTTTTGCATCTTCTAAAAGCGAAGCGATGCGATCAAAATGGCGTCTATTGACAATACGCGCATAGTCCTTGCTTTTAGCCACATTCGCTCCATAGAAAGTCTCCACTGTAGCTTCTAAAGCCTGTAAGAAGGAATAATAATTCTTTTCGTGCACATATAAATAGTCAGGTGCGATACAGGTTTGGCCATTATTCAAAAACTTACCCCAAGCAATCTTAGCAGCCGCTTCCTCGACATTCACGTCTGGTCCGACAATGGCCGGAGATTTACCGCCTAATTCCAGGGTAACTGAAGTTAAATGCTTCGCTGCCGCTGCCATAACGACTTTTCCGATAGCCGGGCTTCCGGTAAAGAAGATATGATCAAATTTTTGTTCTAAAAGAAACGTAGAAACAGCTGCATCTCCCTCAAAAACGGCCACTTCACTTTTGTCAAAAAGCGATGAAATCATCTTTTTAATAAAGCCTGACGTGTTTGGACTTAATTCTGACGGCTTTAATATCACCGCATTACCTGCCGCAATTGCATGCACTAGAGGGCAAATAGATAAATTGAATGGATAATTCCAGGGCGAAATGATCAAACAAAGTCCTTTAGCTTCATATTGAAGGTGACCTTTTGTACCTAAAAGCATCAAAGGGGTAGAAACAGATTTCGGTTTCATCCATGACTTCAAATGCTTAATCGTGTGATTGATTTCACGTTTAACACCTAGCATCTCAGCAATAACTACTTCTGAAGCCGGTTTTTTAAAATCTTGGTACATCACATCACACAATTCTTCTTTGTGCTGCAGCAAATACGATTCAATTTTACGCAACTTAGAAATGCGCTCTTCTGCACTAGAGGTGCTCAGACGTAATAAAGCAGTCTTTTGTAAGGCAAGGACTTCTAAAATTTGATCTTCCATAGTTAAAAAATGAATTGTAATTTTTCCTCTAACTCGTCAAAATAATAATTGTTTCCACTCGGCTTGCGTAAGGAATGACCCGCTACATACCACAAACCATCTCCTGGGTAAACCGCTAAACTAGCTGATTTACAGTTTTGATTGGCTTTATCCGCCTGAAATTCGGCAATAAACACGTGATTCATTAATTCCTGCAGTTCATCCCAATTTGAAAAAGATTTTTGACCTTCTTCGCTATCAAGATAAGAAAAACTCAAAGAGGCGAATGACATTTCTCCCTCAATTTTACGCCAATTACCAGCACGATCTTTGAATTGAAACCCAAGATAAAGCGGTAATTCACGGCCATCTATTTCAAACATAGCCTGCATAAATTCCTGAATCAAAGTCTCCTGTGGTTCTAAATACAAGGGAACATTAGGCGTCGTGTCATTTGCTTCGAGGGTAATAAAGGGTTCCTGGTCCTTTGGTGAACAAGATCCTGTTACATACTCTTGAAACTGTGGCATCAATCGATCACGCCAAACTAAGGGCAATTCACCTTTGTATGTCCATTGGTCATCTGGCACTAAACCGTCTGCAATTAATTCTTCTCGAGAAAAATCCGAACGATCGATGTACTGTATCTCAATCTCAACACCTGGGGTAGGAGTATCAAATTGTAAAAAGGTAAAAACAGCCTCTAAATGATAAGGAGCAGGCACATTGATAGGCGACTCATAAAACAGTTTAAAGCTGCGAGATAATTTATTCGGATTCATTTAAATGGAATTAAGATACAAAGCTACGGTTTTCAACGTATCTATTTTAGCACTCGAGGTTTTTATAAAAGAGGGGAGACAAACCACCTGTTTTGGGACTTCGTAAGAATTCAAGCGTTCTTGAACCGCTTTCTCATCATAAAGAGGCATTTGAGGTGCTTCGACAAACAAGACTACCTTTTGGCCCCAAAAATCATCCGGAATCCCTGCAACAAATAAGGGAGCGTCAATTAAGAATCGATATACTTCTTCTATTTTCTCCGGTTGAATCTTTACTCCACCTGAATTAATAATTCGATCTAAACGTCCTCTTAACTTAAAATGCCCCGGTTCTACAATTTCCACCACATCACGCGTCTCAATCCAGCGGTTTTCTGTCATCGACGCACAAATTAATAGGCAATTCTCCTCGTTCTGTGCGATTTGAACTCCTGGTAAGATTTGAAATTCGGACTGATTCCAAGTTCTAAAAGCGATATGAGAAACGGTTTCGGTCATTCCATAAGTTTCATATACTGGAAAACCAAAATCCCTTCTTAGAGAATCTGGAACGGAAGCTCCACCCAATAAAATACCTTTGGCCTTCTTAAAATACAAATTCAACTCCACTTCAGAATCTAGGATAGTCGACCATTGGGTAGGTACAAAAGAAGCGAGATGAATCGGAGTGGGAGGAATTTGAAGAAGCGGGTTTTGGCTAGGCTCCACTAAAATAAGCGATAGATCATGTACCAAAGCACGAACTAAAACCATTGCACCCGCTATGTAATAGGGAGAAAGGGATAATAAAGCGAAATCCCCTTTTTCCAAATGAAGCCATTCACCTGTCATTTTTGCAGAAGAATAGAGCTGCTCTCGAGAAAGGTGAATCGGTTTCGGATCTCCGGTAGAACCTGAAGAATGAAATAAGAACGATTTCGCCCCTGAACGCCATAACTGACAAAAATCGAACACGAGTTGTTCGAATTCCGATTCAGCTGGAGGTAATTCTGATAAAAGAGAGGGCAGGATGCGCATATATTCACAGATTCTTTCCAAAATTAACCAAACATTATCTAATTTCTTAAGTTAATAAAGGGTAATCGTTAAGCCCAACCCATTATGTCACAAGACCCTTTCTTAAATCCCATTAATCCAGACAAAGTAGCCGAAAACCCCGGCCTATTACCGTACGCACATACGGCTGGAGGAGCTGTCATCAAACCAGATGATATGGGTAAAGTAAAAGGACGTTCTGTTTTAGCCATGCGCCAACAAACGGATCGACAAATGAACCAATTATACGAGCAAATGGAGGTTCTAGCTCGTCAGGCTAAATTATTAGCAGACAGGAAAGAAATTTCTGAGCGTATTTATGACGCAGCCATGGGATTCGAACCTATCATCAGCGAGACTTATTATTTATACGAAAAAGAAGATGGTTCTGACTTGATGTCCTTAGTGGCACCAGAAGAATGGGGCCGTTCTTTTAAATATAGCCGTTATTTAGCCAAAGTAAAATTATTAGCCGACCATACCTGGGAGGTTGAATACAACGATAAAAACGATTAAACATATGATTTCATCTTTTCCTTGGGAAACCATCAAGACCTACGAGGATATCCTTTTTCAATACTATAACGGGATTGCAAAAATCTCCATTAATAGACCTCATAAACACAATGCCTTCACGCCATTAACCGTGCAGGAGATGTCAGAGGCGATGGAATTAGCACGTCAAGATACCCGAATTGGAGTTATTATTTTAACCGGCGAAGGTGGAAAAGCATTCTGTTCTGGAGGTGACCAAAGTGTACGTGGAGATGGTGGATACGTTGGCAAAGACACCGTGCCTCGCTTAAACGTATTGGATTTACAGCGTCAAATTAGAACGATTCCTAAACCTGTTATCGCGATGGTAGCTGGATGGGCTATTGGTGGAGGGCACGTTTTACACGTCATCTGTGATTTATCTATTGCTGCTGAAAATGCACGTTTCGGGCAAACTGGACCTAATGTGGGTTCATTCGATGGTGGATTTGGTGCTTCTTATTTAGCCCGTGTCGTAGGTCAAAAGAAGGCCAGAGAAATTTGGTTCCTTTGCGATCAATATGACGCTGCTGATGCACTT
>JBMSJH010000085.1:0-8199 GCA_049418705.1 Aquirufa sp. | reverse complement strand
CTCTTAATTTCCTTCGCATAGTTCTCATAAATGAAGGGCACTTTGACCATCTCATTTTCTACAATGGTCGATTTAGTTTCCTTGTACCTAATGAAGGGTAAGCCGGTCAATACTTGTGGATTAATCAATAAATACGAGAAAACAATAAAATGGGATACCGCCATAATCGTATTCGGTATTTGTGTTAGTTCATCACTTGTAAAGAGATTTTCTTGCGTAAAATAGAGAACGATGGTGATGAAAAATGCCACTAAAAAACCAGTGGAGGCCCATGTAAATAAACTTAGCCAGCGGGTTACTCGCTTGATTTGATCTGTAACGAATTGATTTGGGTTATTTCTATTAAAGCTTAGGATGAGTTTCCATTGGAAAACAACATAAATAGTGGCTTGTATGGGTCTAAATAGATAAAATACGCTTTCAGGTAAGAATCCTAGTTGTTTTACAATCCCAAAGTTTTTATCCGCTATCGTTTTGCTTACGATCTCTAACTTGTAGTCTAGTGGACTGAGGAAAAAGGGTAAGTAGTTAATGGAAAAGAACAAAAAGGGTAATAGATGTAAGAAATCTATTCCTTGCCACTTTTTCTCATTGTATAATACACTTCTGACATAAAGGTAACTTAAGGGCGGCACTAAGAAAGTAATAGGTGCTGCAGTTCGGTAGAGATGCGGGACGTGTAGAATGGAGCCAGAGAAAACAAGAAGGAAAAGTAGTACGGCGTAGATTTGGCCTAAAATAGATATAGACAATACATAATCCGAGTATGATCGAAGGGCATTCTTCTTGAATAACAAGATATACACGGTGAGTAAACCACAGAGTAAGCTTGCGTTCATGAAATTAATGAAATCAATCATGTTTCAAATGTAGAAATTCTTTTTCCTTTTTTCGTGAAAAATGCCCATTTTTGCACCATGATTAGAGTTTTATTAGTGGCTTTGGCTTCCGTGTTCGTTCTAAATTCCTGTACCAAATCAACCTCTGAAATCGAATCTGAGGTGCGTGATTTGTGGATGCAAAACCTTCAAAAAGAGCAGGTTAAAGGAGTAAATGTGCTGGATGTTTCTTTGGTTCAAAAGAGCGATTCTCTGTATACCGGAGTACTGAAAACGAAGGAACCTGAGGGTACTTTCCTTTATAATGTAGAAGTTACACTCGCTGGCAATACACTTTCTTACGAAGTAATCGGTGATGGTATTCCGACCGATGGCCGAAATACCCACGAACCTGATGACCAACCCGTCGCTCCAGATTCACTACACCAATAATATTTTTCCGCTTCTCCCCTGTTTTTGATAGGCAATTAATGCCTCTTTGAAATCCGCTAAGGGATAAGTAGCTTGAATATCCACTTTTACATCTTGCTTCATCAAGTGGGTGAATACTTCTTTAATGGCCTTTTGAATTCCTTCATTGCCTAATTGCTCCCACCAAGAACTTAGCCACCAACCTTCTACACTAAGGTTTTTGAAGATGAGAATGCCTGAATTTAGGGGAATAGGTTCTAGGCTTAATAGGCCAAAAACAAGCATTTTTCCACCAGATTTCAGGCAAGACAAGGCTTTGGCCCCCTGATCTCCTCCTACCGCATCAAACACATAGTCCACTCCTTCAGGGAATAATTCTTTCACTTTCTTCGTCACGCTCTCCGTCGCCACATCGATGACAGCTGTCGCACCTAAATCCAATAAGGGCTGCTTCTGATCTTGTCTTCTCACTGTAGCAATCACATGAATACCGCGCATCGCCGCTAATTGAATGACCACTTTGCCCCAGGCAGAAGCCCCAGCCGTAATCAACAATGCACCGCCTTTACCAAGGCCTGAAGTTTCCAGCATACCATAAGCCGTTACCGGATTAACAAAGGCTTGACAGGCCACTTCATCCGACATTCCCTCCGGAATGGGAATTAACCCCGCATCCGGAATACAGGTATATTCTTTCCAAGTTCCTACAGAAGTGAATAATACGCGGGTGCCTGTAGGGAACTTCTCCGATTTCTCGATAACACCAGCTGCCTCAAAACCAGCGCTGCTCGGTAATTTAGGCGTGATGCCATATAATCCCTGGACAAACATGACGTCTGAGGGATTGATATTGCGAGCTGTGATGCGAATGAGCGCTTCTCCTTTCGCCGGAGAAGGCATTTCGACTTCCTCTAATTGAAGGACATTTTCAGGTAAACCGGTTTCGTAGAATACGACTTGTTTCATAGCGTGTTTTTTCGGGCGTTGATGGTGTAAATTACCATATTATTTCTTTAAATTGTTTAAAAATAGATTAGAATATGCAGGCATTTTCATTGAAGAATCAAGTAGCCCTGATTACAGGCGCTAGTAAAGGAATCGGATTCAGTATTGCGGAGTTTTTTGCGGAGGCTGGGGCGAAGGTGGTCATTAGTAGTAGAGACCAAGCGGCATTGGATTCTCTGGCCCAGGAGTTGCGCGCTAAAGGATATGAAGCGACAGGGATTGCCTGTCACGTGGGGAAGATGGATCAGCTGGCTCACTTAGTTTCGGCGACGATTGCTACCTATGGGCAAATCGATATATTAGTCAATAACGCGGCGACAAATCCGACTTTCGGGCCTATTCACGATACTTCGCTGGATGCTTTCGATAAGATTATGAATGTGAATCTGAAGGCGCCATTTGAGTTAATGCGTCTGTGTTTGCCTCATTTGCAGAAATCTTCGAATGCCTCTGTCATTAATATCAGTTCTGTAGGTGGGATATCTCCAGAGCCGGGACTGGGTATCTATAGTGTGAGTAAGGCTGCGCTTATTTCGATGACGAAGGCTTTTGCCAAAGAATGGGGCTCTTTAAACATCCGCGTCAACGCCATTTGTCCGGGTTTGATTAAGACCAAATTTTCGGAGGCACTTTGGTCAGATGATAAAATACTGCAGCATACGCTTCGTCAATTACCGATTAAGCGCATAGGAACTCCCGAAGAGATTGGAGCTACCGCTTTATATCTGGCTGCACCAGGAGCTTCTTACACAACGGGCGCAGTCATTACCGCTGATGGCGGCTTAACCATTTAATGTATGTTTGAATCAGAAAAAGCACTTGAGCTTGTACCTCGCTATCGGGAGTTTCTCGAGAAACACATCATTCCTTTAGAGCAAGGAGCCATTTATGGTTCGTTTAGAGCGCATTTACCTGCTCTACATGCATTGCGCGCTAAAGCAAAGGAAGAAGGTTTGTTTGCCCCTCACTTGCCGGTATCCCATGGAGGCTTAGGTTTAAGTCTAGTGGAGTTTGCATCGATATCGGAGGTATTAGGAACGAGCCCTTTGGGTCATTACGTATTTAATTGTAATGCACCAGACATTGGTAATATGGAACTGATGCATCAATTTGCTTCTCCTTATTTACAAGAGACTTATTTACGGCCTTTAGAGCAAGGAGAGATTCGTTCTTGCTTCGCGATGACCGATCCAGAACATGCGGGAAGTAATCCAGTGCACATGTCAACTACTGCCGTTTGGGAGGGTAATGAATATGTCATAAATGGGCATAAATGGTTTACCTCCTCTGCGGATGGGGCTTCCTTCACGATTGTGATGGCGGTTACGAATCCTTCCGCTGAGAATCCGTATGCTAAGGCAAGTATGATTCTCGTGCCTTTGGATACGCCGGGCTATCGAAGGATTCGCAATATTTCCATCATGGGAGATGAGGGCGAGGATTACCTTTCTCATAGCGAGGTAGAGTTTGTGAATTGCCGGGTGCCGGTATCTCATTTAATTGGCGAAGAGGGCTCCGGTTTTCAATTAGCGCAAGTGCGCTTAGGACCGGGACGTATTCACCATTGCATGCGTTGGATCGGTATTTGTGAACGTGCGTTAGGAATGATGTGCGACCGGGCGATAGAAAGAGAGTTAAATCCAGGTCATTCGCTAGCGATGCAGCAAACCATCCAAAACTGGATTGCCGAAAGCGCCGCTGAAATCAAGGCCTCTCGCCTATTAGTGCTGAATACCGCACACAAGATTGAAAAAGATGGCGCTAAAGCCGCAAAAGAAGATATTTCGACGATTAAGTTCTTTGTCTCGGATGTGTTAATGAATGTAATTGATCGTGCGATACAAGTGCACGGAGGATTAGGAATTACAGACGACACACTATTATCTTTCTGGTACCGCCATGAGCGCGGTGCGCGAATCTATGATGGGCCGGATGAGGTGCATAAGACCGTGTTAGCGAAGAGTATTCTTAAATCACGGAGAGGCTAATGGAAGGCTTTGAAAAATTACCTGCCTATTTAGGAGTTGACTCTCTTGAGATCACCGCTTTTCCAGGAGGATTTTCGAATCTGACCTATCAGGTAGGTGCTGGCGATGCGACCTATGTGTTACGAAGACCACCTCATGGTTTGAAGATTGCCAAGGCCCACGATATGATTCGGGAGTTTCGGGTACTTCAGGCCTTAGAGAAGGCTGGTTATACAAAGATGCCGCATCCCATTTCGGCTTGTGAAGATGAGTCAATCATCGGTGCCCCCTTTTTCCTAATGGAGAAAGTAGAGGGAATGATTATTCGGAATCGTCCACCAGCGGAGGCGACACCTGAGTTTTTCCACAACCTCTCTCAATCCGCTCTGGATGTGTTAATTGAATTACACTCTCTGGAGTTGTCTGAATCGGGTTTAGGTGCCTTAGGAAAACCCGAGGGTTATGCTCTACGCCAAGTTCAAGGATGGGCCGAACGTTTTCAAAAGGCGAAGACGTCTGAGGTTTCTAATATAGAAGAGGCATTTCAGTGGCTTCTAGCGTCTTTACCAGCGCAATCTGATGTAGCCTTTATTCACAACGATTTTAAATACGATAACCTGGTTATCTCAAGCACAGGTGAAGTGCAGGCTGTTTTAGACTGGGAGATGGCTACGGTGGGCGATCCGCTGATGGATTTAGGAACGACTTTAGCCTATTGGGCGGAGGCAGGAGATGAAGATATTCTTAAGATGTTCAATCTGTCCTATGTGCCAGGAAATTTCACTCGCAGGGAGTTAATAGCCTATTATGGCGCTAAAACAGGGCGAGATATGAGTAAGATGAATTTTTATTATGTTTTTGGGCTGTGTAAGGTGGCTACCATCGCGCAGCAGATATACCAGCGTTTTAGTTTAGGGTATTCGAAAGACCCTCGATTCAGTGTATTAAATCAAGTCGTGGAGGCCGCGGGAAGAATGGCCATCAAATGTATTCAAACAGGAAAAATATGAAAATCAACAAGGTGTGCATCTTAGGTGCAGGGACATTAGGGACAAGAATTGCCTTGCAGGCTGCTTTGTCAGGCTTTCAGGTAACAGTCTATGATATCAGGGCGGAGGCTTTTGTCTCTTCTAAAAAAGTGATGTCTAAGATTCTTCGTATGCTTTCCTTGAGTGAAGACGTGATCGCAACGATTCAATTCACAACTGATGCGGCGGAGGCTGTGGCAGATGCGGATATTATATCAGAGTCTGTGACGGAGGAATTACCTTTAAAACGCCAGGTTTGGGCTCAGTTTTCTGCTTTAGCGCCGGCTAAAACGATTTTCACGACGAATACTTCGTATTTATTACCTTCTATGCTGGTGGATGTGGTAGATCGCCCTTCTCTATTTTGTGCTTTCCATTTCCACGATGTGTTTTATTCGAAGGTCGTGGATATTATGCCGCATCCGGGGACTTCTGAGGAAGTGGTGACCTTATTAGAAGATTTTGGTAGGGCTTTAAAGCAAGTACCCGTGATTGTCAGAAAAGAAAATCCGGGATACGTATTTAATTATATGTTGATGGCGGTGATAGGTGCTGCTGGGAAACTAAGAACGAAAGAAGTGGCCAGCATTGAGGATATCGATAAATCCTGGATGGTGAACTTCCACATGCCGATGGGGCCTTTTGGGATACTGGATAGTATCGGTTTAGATACCGCCTGGCATGTGACGCATAACTTAGAGGATGCAGGATCTCAAGCTTTTGCGGCTTTATTGAAGACTTATATTGATGCAGGGAAGCTAGGAGAAAAAACAGGAGAAGGATTTTATAAATACCCTGCCCCTGCGTTTAAAGAACCCGATTTTTTAACCTAATTATTCGGGTTGATAGATTCTTTCTGCATTTTTCATTACTTCGGATTTGTCCAAAGTCATACGCTTCGTTTTTTGCGCCTGATACAATTCGCGTTGGTCAGCGAAGTGCTTTGATTCTGGATGAGAACTAGCCCCAAAGGTATTGACCGTTTCGATGAGAGGTAAACCTCCGTCTTTTGGAAACTTCACAAAACCAATGTACGCATCACCTGAATTCATTTTGCGTTGTGATTCTCCCATAGGTTCAGACATCACAGCAGCTAACACATCTGGCATTCCGGCTTGAGGCCAGTCTTGGTCTCCCCTTTTCAGGCGCTGGAACTCCCCTAAAGTGACATCTAAACGGCCATAGTGCTTCATCAAGAAATCATGCACATACTGTGTTAACTCAATGGCTTCAGATTCTGTTAAAGGATCTTTGGAAGCAGATTTGCGGATTTTGGAAGCTTGGTAATAGGCGATATTATAATACAAGGCCCCTACGCTCTCGATATTCGTCACGTGATCCCATTGTTGAATTCCTTTGATGATGGTAGTCAGCGTGGGATATTTAGAAGCATCCAGCGTAAATAACACCGAAGCATCTAAGCCATACGGATATAAAATCTTAGCAGGTAATTGGCGATCGAACTTAATGCGCTTCAAATCCTCTAGACTAATCTTGTCATAGGTATCAATTAATTCCTTTGCACGCTGAGATCGGTTGTTGTGGTAGGTCTCATAGCCATCGTATTTGTCATAGTTTGCCGGATTCAAATTCTCATTCACTGCAGTAGCCATAAAAGGCGAGTGATTCGTATTAAATAAATAACCTGATGCCGGATTTAAATGCTGAGGTAAGGCGTCCAGTGGTTTAAACTTTTCCCAAAGTGTCTCCCGCGTATTCCCTGGCAGTGTGGAAGCCCAGTTGTATTTGGCATTACGATACGGCATCTTTCCATTCGAGATATAGAAGATATTATCGTCTTTGTCCGCATACATGATATTAAACATCGGTAAATGGTTTTGATTCAATGCTGCTTTGAACTCCGTGAAGTTCGTAGCACGGTTCATGGCATACCATTGTTGTAAGGCACCCGCATCCATCAGGGAGGCAAGACGGATCGAGAAATAGGCTCCAGCAGGTGATTTTACCGTAGGGCCATAGATAGATTCGTAGGCCACTTTTGAAACAGGGAAAGGAATGCCTTTAATGCTCAGTTTAATTTTACGTTTTTGAAGTGGCAACCATTCACCATCTACTTTGTATTGACCTGGATGCGCTTTGTCCGTCTGTAACTGATAAACATCGATTTTATCTTGGAAATTCACGGTATGAGCCCAAGCCAGATTAGGCGTAGTTCCGTGGAAGATCAACGGACCTCCCGGGAATAAACCTCCTAAGATATTCCAACCTTCATCTGATTGCACATGTGCCTCGTAGAAAGCGGTAGCTCCTTCAATAGGTTGATGGGCGTTAATGACTAACATAGGCTCTCCGGTTGCTGATTTAGAGCTCTTAATCGCGAAGGCATTACTTCCCTCACCTGTGAAACCAGGTAGAGACGGTATGGATCCGTCCAAAATCTTAGGAAGTGTTTTATCTACGCCGCAGAAGATGGCAACTGAGAACATGGTCGTCGCAATGTAATCCTCAAGGGCAATCGGAAACACGTGTTTGTTCAACACTTCTGATGGATGCGCTTTTCCATAGGCTTCGAGACCCATCAAATATCCCTGCACTAATTGCAAGAATTTAGGATCCATCGACTTGATCTGTTGATCTACAACTTTACGCGTATTCAATAGACCAAATACGAAATCAACTGGAGCACCTTTCTTGCCTAAATAAGTACCTAGTTTACCTTTACCCGTTAAGATCAAGGTCTGAATCGTTTTAAAATCATCTTCCGAGTGCGCGTAAGCTAAACCATAGGCGACTTCCGGATCTGTAGGTGCAAAAATGTGAGGAACACCATAGGAATCGCGGGCGATCGTGATTTTATCTTTTCGAATCAAGGGCTGTTGAGCTTGAGCAATAAAGCCGATGAGGCAAAGAGCAAGTACGTGTAATTTCATTAGTCAGGTTTAGCGAGTAAGTTAGCTAATAAGCGGTAGGCACCAGGAACACCGGCTG
>JBMSJH010000084.1:0-8282 GCA_049418705.1 Aquirufa sp. | reverse complement strand
CAATACGGTGGTCGTCATGTGATTGCTGAAACCGAATTAAACGAAAACTTCTTCCGCAGAAATCTATTGGGTGGTCGTGCGTATGGCGAGATTTCTTTCTTAAAGGATTTTAAATTCACGAATAACGTGGGTGTGGATATTACGAATGCGAATTCGATTGTATTTGGTAACCCAGAAATCGGTGACGGTGCGCCAGCAGGTCGTGCGTCTAATTCATTTGAAAATATTACAAACTACAACTTATCGCAGTTGTTAACGTATAACCATTCTTTTGGAAAGCATACGGTGGATGCCCTTTTAGGTCATGAAAATTATAACCTAGTGAGCAATAGCTTAGATGGTTCACGTTCACAACAAATCTTAGATGGTAACTACGAGTTGATCAACTTTACAACAACGACGAACTTAACCTCACAATATGATATGCGTCGTGTGGAAGGTTATTTCTCTCGTTTGAACTACGATTATGATTCGAAGTATTTCGTATCGTTCTCTGCACGTCGTGATGGTTCTTCTAAGTTCTACCAAGACAAGCGTTGGGGTACATTCTACTCAGCATCAGCTGCTTGGCGTTTAGATCAAGAAGATTTCATTAAGGAGTTAACGTTCATCGATAACTTAAAATTGAGAAGTTCATGGGGCCAAACAGGTAACGATGGTGGTATCAGCAACTATGCTTGGCAGCCATTGTATGCTTTAGGTTGGAATAATGCGACAGAGCCAGGTATTCTGCAATCATCTTTAGGTTCAAAAAGCTTAGAGTGGGAGACGAACACCTCATTTGATGTGGCTTTAGAATTCGGTTTATTCAAAAACAGAATCTCTGGTACGGTGGAATATTTCGATCGTCAGTCGACTAACTTGATTTTTGCGGTACCTCTTCCTTTATCTGTAGGTATTGGTTCAGAGACACGAAACATCGGTTCAATGTACAACAGAGGTATCGAACTTCAGTTAAGCGCTGACCTGGTAAGAACGAAAGACTTTACTTGGAATGTAGACTTAAACGCGACTCGTTTAGAGAATAAGATCACGAAGATGCCTGCAGAAAGCAAGGAGATCATCGATGGTACGAAGAAATTAAAAGAGGGAAGCTCACTTTACGATTATTGGTTACGTGAGTACAAAGGTGTTAACCCAGAAACGGGTGTAGCTGAATACCGTGCCATTTCTTATGTGGCTTCTAACTCAAGAATTAAGGCTAATGGAGATACCTTGACGAATAATATTGCGAATGCAAGATATTGGTACAATGGTACTTCTATTCCTGATTTAACAGGATCGGTAAATACTTCATTACGTTATAAAGGATTCTCATTAACGGCATTAATGGTGTATCAATTAGGGGGTAAAATCTATGATGCAGCTTATGCTGGTTTAATGGGTGCAGGATACCACAATGCGAAACACGTAGATATCTTGAAGCGTTGGGTGAATCCAGGCGATATTACAAATGTTCCTCGTATGGATGCTGGAAGAACAGCTGATTTCGATGCGGCTTCTGATCGTTGGTTAATTGATGGAAGTTTTATGAATATTAGAACTGTCACTTTATCGTATCGTTTACCTAGAACAGTATTGAACAGACTAAAAATTGATAATGCACAGGTATATGTCAGTGGTGAAAACTTCTTGATGTTATCACGTAGAAGCGGAATGAATGTTCAGCAGAACTTTGGTGGTACAACTAGTAACGTCTACAGCCCTGCTAAGTCATTGGTATTAGGTCTATCATTCTCTTTATAATATAGAATCATGAAAAAGAAATATTTAGTTTACTTTTCGCTAGTATTCGCATTGTTATTTACTTCATGCGAGGAAGCCTATTTAGATACTACGCCTACGGCTAGTATTGATGCGGGTTCAGCTTATTCGACTACAAAGAATGCGGCTGCTGCCATTAACGGTATTTACCGTTCATTTATCGTTCGTTATTTAAGTTCTCAAGGTCACTCAGGCCACCCAGCGATGATGATCATCTTAGATCACATGGGAGAGGATATGGTCTTAGGAACTACAGCTGCTTCATGGCACGTGGGAGAAACGCGTTGGACAGCTCACCGTTCTGACGTCAATACGATGGTTCAGTTTCCGTATGAAATGTACTACCGTATTATCGGTAATGCAAACATTGGAATTGCGAACATTGATAAAGCAGTAGGTCCTGCGGCTGATCGCAATGCATTGAAAGGTGAAGCTTTAGCACTTCGTGCTTTTGGTTACTTCAACTTAGTGCAATTATACGGAAAGCGTTACGATGCGACTGCTAAGCCAAACACGCAATTAGGTGTGCCATTGGTATTAGAACCTACGACAGAAGGTAAGCCACGTAATACGGTAGAGGAAGTTTATACGCAGATTAACAAGGATTTAGCAGAAGCGGCTACTTTATTAACGACATCTCGTTTAAATAAATCCCACATTAACCTTAGCGTTGTGAAAGGTTTGCAAGCACGTGTTGCTTTAGTTCAACAAGATTGGACAAATGCGGCGAAGTTTGCTGCTGAGGCGCGTGCAGGATATGTTCCAATGACTGCTACCATGTACCAAGATGGTTTTCAAGACATCACGAATTCAGAGTGGATGTGGGGTTTTGATCATTTAGAAGATCAAACGGAATATTTTGGTGCATACCACTCGTATATTTCTTGTAATTACAACTCGACGGTTATTAGAACGTATCCTAAGGTGATCAACAACTTGTTATATGCTCAGATCCCAACTACGGATATTAGATCTAAAATGTGGGTAGAAACTCCGACAGCTGCGAACTCAATCGTTCCTCCAGGGGGTGTTCGTCCGAAGTTCTTAAATCAGAAGTTCAGATTGCCGGGTACACCATCTACTTCTGCACAAGGAGACGTTCCTTACATGCGTGCTGCTGAGATGTATTTAATTGAGGCTGAGGCAAAAGCGCGTTTAAATGATGCCGCTGGTGCTTCTCAGGTGTTATTTGATTTAGTGAAGACGAGAGATGCTAGTTATGTAAAATCAACTAAGACAGGTGTAGCCTTGATTAATGAAATTTTATTACAGCGTCGTATTGAGCTTTGGGGTGAAGGACATCGTTTCTTAGACTTGAAGCGTACGAATGCAGCCTTAAATAGAAATGGTACGAATGCGATTGCATCTGTTGCCTTGTTATTTGATGTAGCACCAGGTGATGTACGTTGGGAGTTCTTAATCCCACGTCGTGAGATTAATGCAAATCCAGCGATTGTACAGAATCCGTTATAATTATTTTTGTAAATTAAAGGTGGCTTAGCGATAGGCCACCTTTTTTTGTTTAAATCTCAACTATGAAAAAATCAATCTTAATTGCGGCGCTTAGCGTCTTGTCTTTTTCTCCCTCCTTTGGCCAGGACGATACCTATCAATTGCCTCCTAAGGCCATTGCGGATTTACTTTTAGCGAAACCAACGCCCTTTGTTCGTATCGATTCGAAAGCGGAGATTCTCTTGTTATTAGGCCGTAATTCCTATCCGACTGTGGAAGAATTAGGTCAGCCGGAGATGAAGATTGCGGGTCTTCGTTTGAACCCCCTGAACTTTTCACCCTCTCGCCAAAGTCCCATCAGCAGCATTACCTTGCAATCGATTCGCACGGGCGCAAAAATGGAAATTATGGGCTTGCCTAAAAACTTAGCGGCTGGAGCTATTGCTTGGAACCCTTCCGAAACGAAACTTGCCTTTGCACAAACGGAGGTGAATGGTGTCGATTTATATGTAATCGATATCGCTACTAAAAAAGCGTCCCGCGTGAATTCAGCTCCATTGAATCAGGTGGTGGGAAATGCCTTCACTTGGGTAGATGATCAAACCATTTTATACAAGGTGACGACGCACGATGCGGCAGGTGCTCCTAAGCGCCCTATTACGCCAAAAGGTCCTACGATTCAGCAGAATGTGGGAAAAGCAGCGCCTCGTCCAACTTACCAGGATTTAATTAAATCCCCCTATGACGAGAGCTTGTTTGCCTATTATGCGGAGTCTCAGTTAGTGCTGTATAAAAACGGAGTAAATAAGAAAATAGGGGAGCCGGCTTTGTATAATTCCTTCCAGTTATCTCCAGACCGTCGCTATATTATGACACGCACGATCGCGAAACCGTTCTCCTATGCCGTGCCTGCCTATGGATTTCCAACGACTGTCAGCGTACTAGATTTAGCTGGTAAGCTGGTGAAAGAAGTGGCTAAATTACCTTCTGCTGAGAGCGCTCCAGCGGGTAATGATAACGTACAAAATGTGCCTAGAGGTTTCGAGTGGCGTGATGATGAGCCTGCTTCACTGGTTTATGCCATGCCTTTAGATAGTGGATTCATCAAAAAACAAGTCGAATTCCATGATGCGGTGTATTCGCTTTCCGCTCCATTTACACAAGAAGCGAAGCAATTATTTAAGACCAAGACTCGTTTTGCCGGAGTAACCTGGGGAAATGCAAAATTGGCTTTAGTGACGGAGGTTTTACGTGGTAAGCAGTCATCGAAGGTGAGTGCTTATTCCTCAGTGGATGGATCTCTCGAATTATTATACGAGCGTAATTTAACGGATGCCTACAAAAATCCAGGAAGTCCCGTTCTGACTAAAAATGCCTTCGGTCGCGAGGTGATTCAATTAACGGATGGCGGAACTAAAATTTTGATGAATAATCCGGTGGGTTCTTCTGATCAGGGTGACCTTCCCTTTATCTCGAAATTTGATTTAGCGACGAAGAAGAATGAGATTATTTGGCGTGCGAAACCGGGCTATTTTGAGCAAGTCGAAGAGGTAATTGATGCCGATAAACTGTTGGTTTTAAGCAGAAAGGAATCTCAGACGGAGGTGCCTAATTATTTCATCAAGAACTTGTTAAATCCGGCTCAGGATAAAGCATTAACTCAATTTGAGAATCCATATCCTAATTTAGTGGGGATCACAAAAGAGAAAATCAAATACAAGCGTGCGGATGGCGTAGACTTAACGGGTGATTTATATTTACCTAAAGGATATAATAAAGAAAAAGATGGTCCGCTTCCAGTCTTGATTTGGGCTTATCCACGTGAATTTAATTCCGCTGCCGATGCTGCTCAAATTCGGGGTAGCAAAGATCGCTTTACCACGTTAAGCTGGGCTTCGCCTATCTATTATGCGACGCAAGGCTATGCGATTTTAGATAATGCCGAAATGCCAATCGTGTCTACGGATGCCTCGAAAAAGCCGAACGATAACTTTGTCGATCAATTACGTTTAAATGCATCTGCTGCGATTGACCATTTGGTTTCTCTGGGTGTGGGCGATCGCAAGCGTATGGCCGTGGGTGGTCATAGTTATGGTGCGTTTATGACGGCGAATTTATTAGCACACACGGATTTGTTTAAAGCGGGAATAGCACGCAGTGGGGCATACAATCGTACCTTGACTCCTTTTGGTTTCCAAAACGAGGACCGTACCTACTGGCAAGCACCGCAATTATACTATGAAATGAGTCCATTCAGCTATGCGGATAAAATCAAAGAGCCGATTTTATTAGTACACGGCGAGCAAGACGATAATACGGGTACTTTCCCTATCAACTCAGAGCGTTTATATGCTGCTTTGAAAGGAAATGGAGGAACCACTCGTTTTGTCTACTTGCCTTACGAAGCTCATAGTTATAGAGGAAAAGAAAACGTGTTGCACTTGCTTTGGGAGCAATTCCAATGGTTAGAAAAATACGTGAAATAACGGAAGTGTAGAAAAAAAAAGGCGACCCGCAGGGTCGCCTTTTTTTGTTGAGCAAGATTTGAACTTTGTTCTTTGGAAAATTACCAAATCTTAATCCGATCTTCCGGCTTCTTGTACAACTTATCTCCCGGTTTCACATCGAATGCCTTGTACCAAGCATCCATGTTCACTGGAGCACCGATCGTACGGTATTGGTTAGGCGAGTGAGGATCAGTTAATACTTGTTGTGCTTCAGTTTCTGGAAGAGATGAACCTCTCCAAACTTGAGCCCAAGCCAAGAAGAAACGTTGATCTGGAGTAAATCCGTCGATTTTCTTCGAAGACTTACCTTGCTTCGTCATTTTGAATGCCTCGTAAGCCATGTTCAAACCACCTAAGTCACCGATGTTTTCTCCCATCGTTAACTTTCCATTTACGTGGATCGTATCTTGAACTGTGTAGGCATCGAATTGCTTGCCTAAAAGTTCTGTTCTAGCCTTGAATTTTGCTAGGTCGTCTTTTGTCCACCAGTTACGTAAGGTTCCATCTTTATCGTATTGGCTACCTGAATCGTCGAATCCGTGTGACATTTCGTGACCGATAACGGCTCCGATTCCACCGTAGTTGATCGCGTCGTCTGCGTCAGCTGCGAAGAAAGGGAATTGCAAGATGCCCGCAGGGAATACGATTTCGTTCATTACTGGGCTGTAATACGCGTTAACGGTTGGTGGCGTCATTCCCCATTTGCTTCTGTCTACAGGCTTGCCTAATTGAGCTAAGTTTTCTTGGAAGCCCCATGCACCAGCTCGGCGGATGTTGCCATAGTATTCTGTAGCTGAGATTTCTAAGCCATCGTAGGTTTTCCATTTGTCAGGATACCCGATCTTAGGAGTGAAGGCATTTAATTTTGCCAAAGCTTTCTCTTTCGTCTCCGCGCTCATCCAATCTAATTTGTTGATGCGAACGGCAAACGCTTTACGCAGGTTAGCAACTAATTCTACCATTCTCGCTTTCGCTTCTGGCTTGAAATATTTAGCTACATACAATTGCCCTAATAATTCGCCTAAAGTTCCGTCTGTCATAGAAGACATGCGTTGCCATCTTGGTGCCTGAACTTTTTGGCCTGATAATACTTGTGAATAAGCGAAACTTGCTTTCACGAAAGGAGAGCTCAAATAACCAGCGCTGCTACGTAATACATTCCAAGCTAAATAGGTCTTCCAAGTCTCTACTGGCGTCTCGATTAACATTTTATTAGCTGCCTCGAAGAATTTAGGAGCACCTACTAAAATAGAATCAGGAGCCGTTGTTCCAAAATCTTGGAAAGTCAAAGCCCAGTTAAACGCTGGAGTCTTTTGGTTGAACTCCGCAAACGCAAACTTATTATACGTTTTGTAAGGATCACGCATCTCGACACGCGCCATTTGAGCCTCAGCTAATTTCTTCTCTAATTGGAAAACCGTCTCCGCATTTGCCTTTGCTTGTGCCTCTGGCGTTCCCGTTAAAGTGAATAACGTCGCTACGTATTTCTTGAATGCCTCTTGGATTTTCAAACTACGCGCATCATTTTTTAAATAATAGTCACGATCAGGAAGGGATGTTCCGCCTTGTCCTAATTGAGGTACCATTTTCTCCACATTCTTGCGGTCTTGTCCGATGTAGAATCCGAATAAAGGGGAAGCAATACCTGAAGAACGCAAGCGAGCGATTTCAGTCACGATTTGTGACTTGAATTGCAATCCTGCGATGTGTTGTAAATCAGCTTGAATAGGAGTGTAGCCTAATTTTTCGATGGCCAAACTGTCCATTGCCGCTGCATAGAAATCAGCCACTCTTCTTTCTGGAGAACCTGCTGGAGCTTTCGTTCCTTTGGTCTCATCTAAGATTGTTTTAATCGCATTGATATTGAAATCACGTAATTGATTGAAATCACCCCAGCGTGTTTCTTTGGCAGGGATTGGATTTCTTCTAACCCAGGGACCATTCGAATATTCCACGAAATCGTCTCCCGCTTTCACGCTGAAATTCATGTTGTCGCGATCAATAAATTTACCCGGTTTTTCCTGGGCATACAGACTGCCACCGAAAAGGAGCGAACCTGCCATAAGTAATTGGTAGTATTTATTTTTCATTTGAAAAAGGTTGATGTGACATTAAATTAATTAATTTAATGTATCTAAACTACCCATATGAAAAAATTGTTAACATTCTTGACCTGCTTTTTGGTTTTAGGCTTCTCTGTTAATGCCCAAAAGCCCATGACCCATGAGATCATGATCAAATTAAAGAAAGTGGGTGCTCCTAAAATTTCACCCGATGGTCGCTTTGTCATCTATTCTCGAGTGGAGACTTCCTATAATCTAGACGAGCAAACTTCCGATCTTTGGATTGCCGCAGCGGATGGCTCTTCTGAACCCCGCAAGCTAACGAATTCAAAAGGAGGTGAGGACAATTACCAGTGGTCTGCAGCTTCAGATAAGATCTATTTTGTTGCCAAAAGAGACGGTGACGATGCCCCTCATTTATATGTTCTTCCTCTAGCTGGGTGAGAAGCTAAACGCTTCACCACTTTATAAACCGGCTTGAGCGATTTCAAATTCT
>JBMSJH010000083.1:0-8304 GCA_049418705.1 Aquirufa sp. | reverse complement strand
AGACGGTGCAGGTGCTCAATTCACCGATGAAGAGGTACGTACCATCGTTCAAACGGCGAAAGATTATGGCTTCAAAGTAGCCGCTCACGCTCACGGAAAAGAGGGAATGAAGCGTGCGGTTTTAGGAGGTGTTTCTTCAATCGAACATGGAACATTCATGGATGAAGAAGTGATGGAATTGATGAAAAAGATGGGTACATACTACGTGCCTACGGTCATTGCAGGTCGTTCGGTGGCAGACTCTTCGAAGATACCGAACTATTATCCGGAGATGGTAGCGAAGAAAGCGGCAGCGATTGGACCCATCATTCAAGGAACTTTTGGTAAAGCTTATAAGTCTGGAGTGAAGATTGCATTCGGAACAGATGCTGGGGTTTTTGGCCACGGAAAGAATGGCTATGAATTTATCTTGATGAATGAAGCAGGTATGCCAGTTTTAGAGGCGATTAAATCGGCGACAGTTAATGCGGCAGATTTATTAGGCCAAAGCGACTTAATCGGATCCATCGAGGCAGGTAAAGCGGCTGACATCATTGCCGTACCAGGAGATCCGGTAGCAGACGTGAAACTAATGACGAAGGTAAACTTCGTGATGAAAGACGGAAAGGTCTACAAGAACTAGAAACGACAATAAATAAAAAGGGTCGGCTCGCATCTGCAAGCCGACCCTTTATTATGTCTAGTAAATTCTAGCGTAAAGCTGGAACTTGTTTTTTCAATAGTTCAAATCCTCCAAAGAATAATCCGGAGAACAAGAATTGGCTTGCTAACGTATTCTTCAAGAAAGGAATACCAGCGGCGTAGCAATTGATTAAACCTGTTAAATCTCTGGTATAGGTGTGATCAGGGGAAATCCAAGAATTAAAATTGGATATAAAGAAGAAGCCCATCACCGCAGCTAGGTTTGTTCCGACGAAACGAGCGGAACTTGAGGTTGCATTTTGGCCTAACAAGGCGATTAACGCGAAGGCTAGCATATGATAGCCATCAAAACCGAAGGAGAAACCTGGAAAAAACGAATCATATAGGGTATTGTTTAAGATCAAATTTGATCCCCAAACCGCTAGTAATGTCCAAGCAACGGCTTGTTTGCGATTTTGTAGATAAGCACCTACAAAAAGTGCCATAGAGGCCATAGGGGAGAAGTTCGCCCAACCCGGTCCAGCTAAAATCAATAAACGACTCGCGATAGCTAGTAAAATGAACGCGATAATGGTGGTATTTCTTTTTGTCATGTCCTGAATAAGGTATCCTACAAGAATATTTTTTCTCGAGGTCTAAATAATTTCCAAAGGTAAAACAAAAGCCGTAATTTTACCCATTGAATTCGAATTTATGTCTACATCACTTCCCAAAATCGGATTATTAGGCGGCGGCCAGCTAGGAAGAATGCTCCTACAAGCAGCAATCGACTTAGATTTGCAAATCGCCTGCCTTGATCCAGATCCAGAAGCATCTTGTCACACCTTGACGACCCAGTTTACGCAGGGCTCGTTCCAGGACTTTGATACGGTATATGCTTTTGGTAAAAAATGTGATTTAGTTAGTATCGAAATTGAGCATGTCAACATCGAAGCGCTTGAACAACTGGAAGCTGAGGGAATTAAGGTCTATCCTCAACCTCATTTGCTTCGCATGATTCAAGACAAGCGCATCCAAAAGACCTTTTTTCAAACCCACGGTTTCCCTACCGCTGATTTCAGATTAATTGAATCTGCGGACGAAATAGTGGCAAACGAGGATTTCTTGCCCGCTTTTAACAAACTGGGTAAAGGAGGATACGATGGGAAAGGGGTTCAATATATCGGTTCAGCTGCGGATGCTTCGAAGGGATTTTCGGAACCTGGTCTTTTAGAGAAGGCCATTGATTTCGATAAGGAATTAGCCGTTATTGTGGCCCGAAATCCGCAAGGGGAGATTAAAGCCTTTCCTGCAGTTGAGATGGTGTTTCATCCCGTCCAAAACCTCGTCGAATTTTTAGTTTCACCAGCTGCCATTTCACGCGAGATTGAGCGAGAAGCAGAGAAGATTGCCGTTAGTCTAATCGATAAGATGGGATTAGTGGGCGTTTTAGCGGTGGAAATGTTTTTAACGAAGGACGGTAAAATCCTGATTAACGAAGTCGCTCCAAGACCACATAATTCAGGTCATCAAACGATTCGAGCGAATGATACGTCACAATACGAACAGCATTTGAGAGCTATTACGGGTCTTCCTTTGGGAGATACCTATGCACATAGCTACTCAGGCATGTTGAATTTATTAGGCTCAGAAGGGTTTACAGGGCCTGCGAAATACGAAGGCTTGGATACTATTTTAGGTATGCCTGGCGTTCATCCATTTTTATATGGAAAGAAAATAACGAAACCTTTTCGCAAGATGGGGCACATCACCTTATTGGCTGGCTCCCGTGAAGAGATCGAACAGAAAGCAGAATTAGTTAAACAAAGCATACGCGTTATCGCATAAATTAGATAGCTATGGTAGGAATTATTATGGGTAGCAGCTCAGATTTAGGAGTGATGCAAGAGGCCATTCAGGTTTGCAAGGATTTTGGTGTGGCTTATGAAGTGGACATCGTTTCTGCACACCGCACTCCGGTAAAAATGATGACCTACGCTCAACAAGCGAAGTCACGCGGTATCCAGGTAATCATCGCTGGAGCGGGTGGTGCGGCGCATTTACCAGGTATGATCGCTTCCGCAACTATTTTGCCAGTGATTGGCGTTCCGGTGAAATCCTCTAATTCCATCGATGGATGGGATTCCGTATTATCTATTTTACAAATGCCAAATGGTGTTCCAGTAGCCACTGTAGCCCTGAATGCAGCCAAGAATGCTGGATTATTAGCTATACAAATGTTAGCGATTTCAGATGCTTCTTTGGCAGAAAAATACACGGCTTACAAAGCGGAATTAGAAGATAAAGTGGCTGAAATGAGCCAAGAAACAAAAGATAAATTCTCAAAATAATGAGCGAAAACGAAGAAAGCAGTAAGTTGCCCGTTATTACTTTGGGCATCCTTTTATTAACTCTGGTGGGATTAATCGCCGTAGGGTTTGAGCATTTTGTGAGTCCAGATAAAGATGAATTAATCAAGGCGGAGAAATTTGTAGAGCCAGAGGAAGAGGTGGTAGCAGAGGCAGCACAAGTGGATATTGATTCGATTGCGGATCCTGCGGATTCTTTAATTGTAACGAAAGATTCCTTGCTAGGGAAATCAGACGAAGAAGCATTAGCCGAGCAGAAAAAAGAGGCTGAGGCTGAAGTGGTTCCTGAAGTAGCCACGCCTGCAGGCAAATCGCATAGTGTAACGGTGGAAAAAGGGGAGACCTTTTCAGCAGTTGCTAGAAAATTTGGTTTAAAGGTAGATCAATTGAAAGCCTTGAATCCAGGGGTGAATCCGGATGGGATTAAAAGTGGGTCTACGAAGTTAAATGTGAAGATTCAAGCGGTGCATACCGTGGGTCCTGGTGATATTTTACGTAAAGTGGCAGAAAAATATGGCGTGACGAAACAAGCCATTATGGATGCGAATCACAAGAAAGATGACATTACCCTGCGTGGTGAAGTGCTCATCATTCCCTTGAAAAAATGATTTTATTTGGTCTTTTTCAAGTCATCTTATTCTTTCTAAGTCTTGAGGAGCAGCCTGCCAAACAGCGGGTGTGTGAGCCTGTACGCCTAACATCGATCGATTGGGAGGAATTTAAGTGGCTGTATAAGCAACAGGATTCTACCTTTTCTACCGATTCTATTGCTTCCTATGTATTTATTCGTGTGAATGCGGATGGTACGAAAGAGACACGCCAGGTTGCTCAATTACACCAGCCTTGGGAGGATTTATTGTCTGCAGAAATTGACTCTTTCGAGATCAAGCGCGATAGTTTGAAGAAACGAATTAAGTCGCCGTATAAGCTAAGATACACTTCCACTACCCGAAATAAAAAACAGCAACTATCCTTGCAAAAAAGGGGCTTCTCGAAGGCCTTTATCTCTTTTCATAACTTCGGTTTAGCTGCGGATGGAGCCATCGCCCGAAAAGGGAGGCACTTGCGTCGTGGCGCTATTTATGACCGTTATGGATCGATAGCGAAGGATTTGGGTTTGTTTTGGGGTGGAGACTTTGTAGGCTTTCCTGATCCGGGGCATATCCAGGCCTTCTTGAATAGTGCTAGTCTCATTCAAAAATATCCAGAGGTAGCTTTGGAATATGAGCCCTTTAAGGCTGCATATGAACGGAATTACTTTAAGAAGGTGAATATCGGTCGCGAAGAACTCGTCGAAGACTCCCGGGATTTATTGATTGAATTAAATAAGGTGCGGGAGAATAAACCTTGCGCTTGCTCTCAGGCGATCCCTTTCCCAGCCTCTGCGGCAGATCTATCTTTGAAACCGTATACCGTTACGGTTTTGGCAAATATACAAGAGCAGTATATCTTTATCCAAAAAGGCTCCTACGGGTATTTTTATCCGATGGGACTTTGGAAATTACACTAGAAATTAAAGTTGTAGCCGCGTAAGAATTCGTCGATTTTCAGGCGCTTTTTGCCTTCCATCTGCCACTCTAAAATGTTGATGTAACCATCGCCACAACCCACGCGGAGGAACGATTTTTTATCTGTATCCCAAATCCCTACCCCAAGATCAGGAATAGTTTCTGGGTGAAATTCGACAGCAATCAATTTGCAGTTTTTGCCCTGAAAAACGGTATGTGCGCCTGGAAAAGGATGCATGCCCCTCACTAAATTAACAATGTCCTGTCCATTTCGCGTCCAATGAACTTCTCCCGTACTTCGATCTAATTTAGGAGCTGATTTTAGCTCAGCTAATTCTTGTTGGGGAGTCGGGTGGATATCTCCAGATTCGATGGCTTTGGCCGTTTTAACGACTAAGGCACCGCCTTTATTCATCAAGCGTTCATATAATTCACCGGTCGTATCTGTAGCCGAAATGGCTTCTTTTTCTTGGAATAATAAATCACCCGTATCGATTTCGTGTTGCAGGAAGAAGGTCGTAATTCCCGTTTCCGTTTCCCCATTAATGACCGCCCAGTGAATGGGAGCTGCACCTCGGTATTGAGGAAGTAAGGATGCGTGCAAGTTAAACGTACCCATTGGCGGCATATTCCAAACCGCTTCCGGAAGCATTCGGAAGGCTACGATGATTTGTAAGTCAGCTTTGTAAGCGGCTAGTTCTTCTAAAAATGCGGGGTCTTTTAGTTTAACCGGCTGTAAAACAGGAATGCCACAAGATGAGGCGTACACCTTCACGGGGGAAGATTGAATCTGCTGTCCACGTCCAGCCGGCTTGTCGGGCGCGGTTACAACGGCAACCACCTCCATCTTCGCCTCTACTAAGGCCTGTAAACTAGCTACTGCAAATTCTGGGGTTCCAAAAAATATAATCCGCATCCTTGATCTTGATAGTTTGTGGAATCCGTCTGAATTTTTATTATCTTTGTCCCCTACAAAACAACAATTTCGTGCTGTTACAGAAACAAATTACTTAGTTGCGAATCCGAAACAAAACTACAAATAAATTAGGTAGAACGGTCGGAGGCCGTTCTATTTTGTTTTTAAGCACAGAGGTTAAACCCTAAAAAGATTATGGCAAAGTTTCAATATTACACGGCAGAGGCATTAGAAAAATTAAAAGCAGAATTACACTACTTGAAGATTACAGGTCGTTCTGATATGGCCAAACAAATCGCAGAGGCTCGTGATAAGGGTGATTTAAGTGAGAATGCAGAGTACGATGCGGCGAAAGATGCACAAGGGCTTTTGGAATTAAAGATCTCTAAAATGGAGGAAATTATTTCAGTAGCGCGTGTTTTAGATGAATCAACCATCGATTTATCCGTGGTTTCCATCTATTCAATTGTTCAAATTAAGAATACGAAAAACGGAGCGGCCTTCACTTATACAATTGTATCAGAAGAAGAAGCTGATTTGAAGGCTGGAAAGATCTCGGTATCCTCTCCCTTCGGCAAAGGATTATTAGGCAAAAAAGTAGGCGATTTAGCTGAAATTACTGCACCAGCAGGCAAGCTAGAATTTGAGATTATGTCGTTAACTCGTTAGTGACGAGGGCCATAGATGGCCGATCCCACGCGAACCAAGGTAGCACCTAGTTCAGCGGCGATCAAATAATCTCCTGACATACCCATGGATAATTCAATCCATTCCACAAGACCGGTCGAAACGCCGGTTTTGTTGTTTTTGAGCTTTTGGAAGAAATCAGCGAGACTTTGAAATTCCTGACGAATCTGCTTTTCATCTGCCGTAAAGCTGGCCATCCCCATCAATCCCACGATTCGGATATGTCGTAATTCAGCAAAAGCGGGATCCTCCAATAAGGCTTCTGCTTCCGCAAAATCCAAGCCAAATTTACTCTCCTCCGTCGCAATATAAATTTGCAATAAGCAATCGATCACCCGCTCATTTTTCGCCGCCTGTTTATTAATTTCCTTTAATAAATTCAATGAATCCACGGAATGGATCAGGTGCACAAAAGGAGCAATGTATTTTACTTTATTGGTTTGTAGGTGTCCTATTTGATGCCAAAGAATGTCCTTAGGCAACACCGCCTGCTTTTCTACCATCTCCTGAACGCGATTTTCCCCAAATTCAATGGCCCCAGCCGCATACGTTTCTTGAAGCTCTTCGATACTTCTCGTCTTTGTTACCACAATAAGTCGAGCGTTGCTGTCGTTTAATTGCTTGTTAATCAAGGAAATTTGTTCTGCGATGGCCATGTTAGGGTAGGCTAAATTTTGTTAGGGCTAAAAAATATTATTAAAATTAATTTATTATTTTTGATTCAAGTCTAAAAGATTAAATAAAGCAGGTTAAATGGAATCGGAGAATACGAGGGGTAACGAAAGTAGTTTGAAGCGTCGCGTGACCCTGTTGACTATAGTGGTTGTTTTATTGCTGAGTTGGATTGTGGTAGATAAACTGGGTCTTTTGGATCGGTTTATGCAACCATCGCAAGCTGAATTTGTAGAGAATGCACAAGTAAAACTAGATTCAGTTGCCGAGCAATTGAATTTACGTTTAGTCCAAATCAAAAAATTAGGCGGTAAAGTCAGTGAATTAGAGAAAGCAAAAGCGCAGATTTTGGGAGACCAAAAACACCTAAGCGACATCGATCCAGCTGAATTCCAAAAGAAACTCTCCTATTACCTGCACCTATTAGGACAAAAAGACGCCGAAATCAAAAAGCTTAAAAAGGAAAACGTTGTATTAATTCTTCGCAATGATTCCTTAAGCCGCGAAGCACAAATATTAAAGGTGGGCTTAGTGAATATCCAAAAAGCACTAGAGGATTCAAGCAAGACTTTTGGTCTTAAAGAAAGAGAGCTAAGCGAGAAATCCCGTGTTCTAGAAATTCGCAACAAGGAATTATCCGAAAAAGTAAGTGCCGCCGCTGCCCTACGTGCGGAAGGCGTGAACGTATATGCGATTTCATCACGAGGCAAAGAGTCCTCGGTTAACAATCAGAAGGCGAAAAAAGTGGATAAAATTCGCGTCATGTTCCACTTGCAAGAAAATACTTTGGCGAACAAAGAGATTAAAACGGTTTTCTTGCGCATCATCGAACCTACCGGAACGACGATTTCAGATTATAACCTAGGTTCAGGGACTTTTGATTTCAAAGGCCGGGAGTTAACCTTCACAAGCCGCCAGCGTATCTTTTACGAAAACAACCACCAATCGGTGGAATTTATCTATTCTAGACCCAATGGTTTCAAAGCAGGGAAGCACGAAATTGAGCTTTATGCAGAAGGCTACTTGATTGGTTTGGGCACCTTCGAAGTACGCTAATTCTAAAATTTTGTTGTTAACGTTTTGATTGTGAAGGAATATTCGTACCTTTGCAGTCCAAATTTTTACCAGTTTTTAAACAACAATTTTTTTATGGAATTAAAAAACTATGAGACGGTGTTCATTTTAACTCCCGTTTTGTCTGAACAACAGACAAAGGACACTGTTGAGAAATTCAAGAATCTGTTGGTAGAAAACGGTGCGCAAATCGTTCATGAAGACGCTTGGGGCTTACGTAAGTTAGCTTACCCGATTCAGAACAAGCACACTGGATACTATCAAATTTTCGAATTCGCAGCAGCTCCTACTTTGATTGCTAAATTAGAATTAGAATACAAGCGTGATGAACGTGTTATTCGTTTCTTGACATTAGCTTTAGATAAGCACGCTATTGCTTACAACGAAAAAAAGAGAAAAGGATTAGTAGGTAGAAAACCAGAAAAAACAGAAGCATAATATGACACTAGTTAACGAA
>JBMSJH010000082.1:0-8383 GCA_049418705.1 Aquirufa sp. | reverse complement strand
AGATGATTGGTGTGACCGGTGGAATCACAGGAGGTAGTTCCTATAATACCTATTACGTGTTGAGCAATTCGGGAAATCTATATGCGCTGGGGGATAATAAAAATTACCAATGTGGGGACTTTTCACGCGATCTTTTGCATTTAGATTGGGTGCAGGCCAAAAAATCTTCAGCACCTAACGACTTTCTTACGAACGTGATCTTCGTCACCGTCCAGGAACACAGCAACTCAGTACCTGCTGCTTCTGCCATCACAAAAGCAGGAGATCTATATTCCTGGGGATTTAACGCCCGAAATATGCTGGGCAGACCGGTAGAAAACGCGTCCTACGATCCAGGTCTAGCGGGCGGATTTAACCAAGGAGTAGACAAAGCCCTTTTTGCTGAAATGGGCGGCCACACGCTTCTCTACGTAAAAGAGGGAAGCTCTAAGTTTTGTTATGTAGGACACCGGATTAACGGGAGTATGGGTGACGGCACTTCTTTTGATGCCAAAGAACCCATCTTTAACTGCGACCAAACCCCCACCATCGACCTCTGCGGCTCTGTTCCTAATGTCTCAGACACCACGACTTCAACCATTAACGCTAGCCCAAAAGTCATCAAGGCAAATGGAAAAGATTATTCCACCCTCTTTGTCCAATTAAAGGATGCTAGTGGAAAAAATTTGACCGGAAATGGGGGCTTGGTAACCATCTCATCCACCTTAGGAACCGTTTCTGCCGTGGTGAACAACAATAATGGAACTTACACCGCCATTTTAACGGGTGGAATTACAGCTGGAACGGCGATTATCAGCTTCACCATTAACGTCGCAAACGCGGTTCAAACTGATACCGTGACCATATTGCCTTATCTCTGGCCGGGTTCCATAGAATCCGATCAGGCGCTCTGTTATCCGACCAAGCCTACGTTGATTTCCTCTAAAGTAGATGCCTACGGCGTCCCTAGGCCGATTTCCTATATTTGGCAAGTCAGTACGGATAACATTTCCTTCACCCAGATACCCGGTGCAACGGCGAAAACCTACCTGCCACCTCTCTCAAAAACGGTTTATTATTACCGCCGTGGCGCACGTTCATCACTAGATAGTCTCGAGTTCACGAATTCCGTGGTGATCCGAACCGAAGAAATTGCGGGCGGAAAATTAACGGGAACAGGGACTTTCTGCGGCGATAAAAACAGCCAGTTGATGAAGCTGAGCGGACATATTGGGACGATTGCGAAATGGCAATCCGCCGATACTCCCGACTTTTTAGTGGGAGTCGCGGATATTGCAAACACCGATTCTAGTTATACGGCGACGAATTTACCTAATACGAAATACTTCCGGGCGGTGATCACCCAGCCTGTATGTGGCACGGCCTATAGTTCCGGCACGGTCGTCGTCATTCACCCCATTCCTGTGTTGAGTTTTGTGCCTAATCCGGCGGAAGTGGTTCGCTGGTCCACTTTAGTGATTACGGCCTCTGGGGCAGATCGCTATGCTTGGTCGCCTCGCTATGGATTATCTGCGGTGGACAAAGCGGTGGTGAACGCAAATCCATTGAAAACGACCACCTATTCCATTAAAGGCACGAATAATACGGGTTGCAATAGCACGACCTCATTAACGGTGACGGTTTTATCAGCGGGAACTTTGGACACGGATGGCGATGGGATATATGATGAAGACGAGGAAAATCCACTAAAATACAAGCCGGATTGCGATGGTGATGGCATTGAAAATAGGTTAGATCCAGATCCATGTCCGTTCTTCGAGCCACAAGGAATTTCGCCGAATGGAGATGGCAAAAATGATGTATTAGTCTTCGAAGGCCTTTTAACAAAGCCGATTCCGAACCATATTTCGATTTTTGACCGCATCGGTAGCCTGGTTTATGAGACGGAGAATTACCAAAATAATTGGGGTGGCGAAACATCTAAGGGCACTGAGTTGTTTGAGAAAACGGGAGAAGTTCCCGACGGGACTTATTACTATATTTTGGACTTTTATGACAAAAGGCCTACCGTGAAGAATTTTATTTATGTATTACGTAACATCAAGAAATAATGATTGAATCTTACTTTGCAACCATTCCTAGTGCGCACCGCGCGCTGATTTTAGCTGGCGGAATTCTATTTTTTTGGCTGATTGAGACAGGGATTCCTCTATTCACATTCAAGTATAAAAAGTGGGCACATGCGAAGCTTAACTTGTTTTTAACCTTCACCACCATCGCGGTTAATTTTCCTTTTGCGGTTCTTTTAGTGGCGGCGAGTGACTGGACGACCTCAGCGAATTTTGGGATTTTACACTGGTTTGCGCTGCCTAGCTGGGCCTTTTTAATCGTGGGCTTATTGCTGATGGACTTAGTGGGGGCCTATTTAGTGCATTTGATCGAGCATAAGATCAAGGTACTTTGGAAGTTCCACATGGTGCACCACGCGGATACGGAGGTCGATACGACGACGGCAAATCGCCACCATCCGGGGGAGAGTGTGATTCGTGCGGTCTTTGCCATTTTAGCTATTTTAGTCTGCGGCGCGCCTATGTGGATTGTGTTTTTGTACCAAAGTCTCAGCGTCGTTCTTTCTCAGTTCAATCATGCAAACATTCGTTTGCCACTTTGGTTAGATACGGCACTTTCGTATGTGATCATTTCGCCTAACATGCACAAAGTTCACCACCATTTCGAGCGACCACAAACCGATTCGAATTACGGGAATATCTTTGCTTTTTGGGATCGCTTATTCGGGACTTTCGACGCGACGCCGATGGAAAAAATCAAGTATGGCTTAGACGTTTTAGAAAACGACAAAGACCGCTCATTCGCTTACCAACTAAACCTACCTTTTAACCGAAATATCAAAACAGACGAATGAAAAAACTCTTAATTCTTTTCTTGCTTCCGCTTTCGCTAGCGGCGCAAGTTTTATCTCCCGTAGTTCAACCTACGGCAGATTTTGATCTGAAAAAACTAGAGGCTATCGATGCCTTAGTCAAATCCTATGTGGAGAAAAACCACCTAGTGGGTGCGGTTACACTAATCGTGAAAAATAACCAACTCGTTCACTACAAAGGCCATGGCTACGCGGATTTGGCAACTAAAAAACCCATGCCTGCTGACGCGATTTTCCGCATCATGTCCCAAACCAAAGCCCTAACCAGCCTAGGCATCTTGCAACTTTTCGAACAAGGCAAAATCCGCTTGGATCAACCCCTTTCTGATTTTATTCCTAGCTTCAAATCCCCACGTGTTTTGAAGGATTTCAATGCGGCAGACTCATCGTTTACTTCCGAGCCTGCGAAGCGTGAAATTACGATTCGCGATTTGCTAACGCACTCTTCAGGTATCGATTATGCCGGAATTGGTTCGGATAAAATGAAGGCGATCTACGCAAAAGCGGGTGTCCCTTCGGGTCTGGGCGATAACGGAACGACCTTATTACAAGCGATCACAAAATTAGGCACTTTGCCACTCATTCATAATCCGGGGGAAAAATTCACGTACGGATTGAACACGGATGTATTAGGTTGTTTGATTGAGGTGATTAGCGGGGAAACCTTGGAAGCATATTTGACGAAAAATGTCTTCATCCCATTAGGCATGAAGGACACCTATTTCAACTTGCCAGCTGAAAAAGGATCTCGTCTGCCTACCGTTTATACGGAGAATGAGAAGAACCAAATCATCACCTGGTCACCCACCTTCCGCGGCATTAACCCGAATTACCCCCTATTCAAGAAGACCTTCTTCTCCGGGGGTGCAGGACTTTCGTCTACTGCCTTTGACTATGCGATCTTCTTGCAATGCATCTTGAATGGCGGTAAATACAACGGGAAGCAAATCATCGGCCGTCGCACAGCGGAATTAATGGTAAGTCCAAACTTCCCATTGGGGGATGATTCTTTCGGTTTAGGATTTATGTTAGCTGGCGAAAAGTCTGCGAATCGCAAGATGCGTAATAAAGGCTCTTTCTCATGGGGAGGCTATTATGGAACGACCTATTGGGCAGATCCTAAAGAGAAGATGATTGTGTTGATCATCTAACAACACACGCCTAATTCTCATGGCGACTACCAAGAAAAAATAGAGAATATTATCTACGGAGCATTGAAATAAAATAAGGGGCCCGCGGCTGCATGACTGCATACTAATGCATACGTGCCGCGGGCCCTATTTTTATTTGATCAGTTCTAATACTTGTGTTCCTTCTGGCACATCTGCGACTAAGATACGTGCGCCTTCCTTATCGAACTTCGCCTTCACAGCGGCACCGTTCAAGACAGCAAGCTTTTTGTATTTGCCCGGAATAAGTAAACTCTCTTCACCCGGTTTGTTGAACAAGTGTACAAAAACGTTAGTTGCATTTTCTGTTGTCACACCCCATTTCTGCGGTTTTACTGGACCACCTCGCGTTCCATAAATGGAACGGCCATTGGCTTCTAACCATTTGCCCACTACCGCTAAACTATCTGTAAATTCAGGCTGAATCTTACCCGTAGGCATCGGTCCCACGTTTAATAATAGGTTCGCATTTCTACCCGCTGCGCCCACTAATAGCTGATGAATTTGGGTAGGCGTTTTGTATTTATGATCCATCATGTTGTAGCCCCAGGCTCCATTGATGGTTTCGCAGGTCTCTAAAGGAAGTGCTGAGGCAGCTTGAAAACTCAAACCATGTTGATTCTCTCCCGGAAGATCGCGTTCAAACATTTGGAAATCCTCCCCAGGAATCGGATCCAAGTGGTGGTTATTCCCAATCATACATTGTGGCTGTAAAGAGTGAATCAGACCATAAATCTCATCATATTTCCAATCAATTCGAGAGCTGCGATCCTTGTTCCCCTCTGGATTTGTTTGATCCCAATGCCCATCGAACCAGATATTGCTGATCTCGCCATAGTTCGTCAATAATTCCGTTAACTGTGTCTTCATGAATTTCAAATACGACGCATAATCACCTTGTCCTTTGCGGCCAGACGTTTTACCCGTTCTACCCGATTGCCATGGATAATCTTCTCTGTACCAGTCCAAAGTCGAATAATACAGCCCCAGCTTTATGCCTTGTTTTTGGCATTCCGCTGCTAATTCTTTCAACACATCCCGCTTAAATGGGGTATTTGTAATCTTCCAATCCGAAGCCTGCGTATCCCAATTCGAGAATCCATCATGGTGACGTGTGATGAAAATGATGTATTTCATGCCAGAATTCTTCGCTATTGAGACCCATTCTGCCGCATTAAACTCGGAGGGATAGAAGCCCTTCAGAAGGCGCTGGTAATCTTTTTTATCGATTTTCCGGTTGTTCATCACCCATTCACCATCTGCCAGCATCGACGAAATGCCCCAGTGAATGAATAATCCGTATTTATTGTCTTGGAATTGTGTTCTCGCCTGAAGGTTTGCTGGCGAAGGAATATAGGTTTGGCCGAAGGCCAGCGTGCTGATAAGGAGCAGCAACGCGAGTAGTGTTTTTTTCATAGGTTTAGATTTGTGTTTGTTTTATATCAGGGGAGGCCCTGTTGGAAAGTTATCTCCGTAGTTAAGCCCATCGCACTAAATCGAAAGGCCATCGTGCGTGCCATGGAAGGGTTTTTTATATTTTCACACTGTTCTCCTTTTTCCAAAAAGTAGACATAATACTCTTGATTCCGATCTGCTAATTGCTGAATATCAGGCTTGCCTAGGATGTCTTCCAAATCATTCGAACTAACCCCCTTCCACGTCATTTTATGCATTTTCAGCCAGTCGATTTGTTTTTCTCTAATCCTGTTGCAGCCACCTCTATCCTTTTTAAAGGCTTCCACATCGAATCCGCTTAAATCCGGTTGATTCGTGCAGGAGGTGAATAGTACTAGCAGTAGGCCAAAGGTTGTCAGAATTCTCATGCGTTAAATTTAAGGAATTGTCGGTAAATTGCGACATAAATCCATCGCCGTGCACGTATTAATCTCCCCAGATAAGTTTAAAGGATCTCTATCCGCCTCTCAAGTCTGTGAGGCCTTAGAAAAGGGAATAAAAAAACGTCGCCCAAAAACCATTTTCACCCAAATGCCCCTCGCTGACGGCGGCGAAGGAACACTCGAAGTCATTCAGCAACTACATGGCGGCGCTTGGATTATGGTAGACACCTTTGACCCCTTAATGCGCCCCATCCAAGCGGATTATTTGTATTTAGCGGACCAAAAAACCGCCTACATCGAAATGGCCCGCGCCTCTGGACTAGCCCTTTTAAATGCTAAAGAGCGCAACCCCTTAAAAACTTCGACTTTCGGAACGGGTGTTCTCATTGCGGACGCCTTACACCGCGGCGCCTCACAAATTATCCTAACCATTGGTGGCTCCGCTACTAACGATGCCGGCATCGGTATGGCTGCAGCCCTCGGTTGGAAATTTTTAGATGCAAAAGGCCTCGAATTAGCCCCAACAGGCGAAAATTTGATTCAAATCGCTTCGATTAGCTCAGTGGATCTCGCTCCTTGCGCTTTCACCGTTGTTACTGATGTAGCCAATCCACTCGCAGGACCTACTGGTGCAGCTCACGTTTTTGCAGCTCAAAAAGGAGCGAGCGCTACAGCAATTAAACAATTAGATAAAGGTCTAAATAATATCGCTTCTTTCTTCGGTTCTCTTGCTTTTGAACCTGGTGCAGGCGCAGCAGGTGGCCTCGGAGCCGGCGCTCTTTATTTCCTTAAGGCAAAAATTGTCTCTGGTTCCAGCTGGGTGATGGACAAAGTCCACTTCAACCGCGCTCTCCTAAAAGTAGACTTCATAATCACCGGCGAAGGAAAGATCGACTCTTCCACCTGGGATGGTAAAGTTGTCTCGGAAGTCGTAAAACGCTGCGACAAAGTCTTCAAACAAACCATCCTAGTCTCAGGCGCCTTTGAAAGTTCAGCAAATTTTCCGCTTTTCCTGGATGAGAATGATGTAATAACCATATCCTCCCGTGCAAAAAATGCAGATGATTCAGTAGCTCGAGCTGCTGAGATTCTTGAGCAGATTGGGGAGGAAATAGCGTTAAAGTATTTGAATTAGGATTTTTGATTGCAGGGTTAAAATTTCATCTTAAATATTTCTCAACATAGATTATAAGCAAACTCTAAGTGATTGTATTTCTAAAGAAGGAAATGTAAAAGACAATTCCAATAAAGGGGAAAAACGAAATAAAAAGAATTAAAATCGTTTTTTGGAAGGTAGAGAATTGATTGCTGAGGCAAATTTGTTTTAGTATTCTAACCACTAGTAAAAGGTATACAAATAAAATAATGCCAATTGTTATTCTAAATAACATTGAGTTTATAGGTGATATTAGGTCCATATTAGTCGTTTGTTGTGCATTTAAATGTAGATATTGTTACACATCCAATAGACTCATAGAAACACGATGTGCTGGTTCCTAGTAATTTACAATCATACCTCTTGATTCCTTCGCCTGCCCCACCTCTAACTTCTAGTTCATCGTCAATTGATTGTTCTCTGGTGTAGCCCCATCCAAGTGTGTAACCATAATAAGATCTATTGATCGGGGTCTCGTTTTCTGTGTGACTCTTTGAAATAGTAGTAGAGTACGGGTTTGAAATTCTGATTTCATCATAATAGTTTAAAAGGACGAGTGCCATTAGTCTCTCATTTTCGTTTAATTGAACATTTTGAGTTAAATTTTTTCGGATTTCATTGTACACAAGTGTGAAAGAATTAGTTGCTTTGTCAATTTCAAGACTAGCCCTAATACCCGAGTAATTGAATGTAGTTTCAATTGTATATTTTCTTGCGGCATTCTTTTTGAAGAGAAGAAGTGAGTTATTCAAATCTATATTTTCACCATTAATTATATTATTTTGACCTTCGACATTAAAATATATTTCATTTGATTTTGATTGTCTTACTCTTGTTAATTTTTGTAATCCCAACAGATGACTTATTTGTGAAACGTCTGTTTTTATAGAGTTGAATGATATCTCATCCTGTTTTATTAAAGAATCTGGGAAAGAGGGTTCTAATGAGTTGTTTGAAATACATCCCAATAAAGTAATAATTAGAATTAATGAGGTAATTGATATTGCTGTATTTTGAATATAATAATCTCTTAGATTGCTCATAACATACAATTTACTATCTATCCCTACTCTTGTCTGGTTTTTCGGGTTGCACCATCGAATCAAACTGAATGAAGCTAACCTATTGGGGGTTGATGTAATTCAATAGGTAAAAAAATAAATGAGGGGGGAACAGATGGCGGCCTAATCGATTGCTTAGGCCGAGGTAAATGTAAGGTTCTTTATTTGATAAACAACTGTATCAGAGAGAGGCCATTTAAATTATCAAGAAACTGATAATTTAAGACTGAATGAAGTTTCAATTTGAACGGCATCGACGAACTATTTTAACAATTAAT
>JBMSJH010000081.1:0-8389 GCA_049418705.1 Aquirufa sp. | reverse complement strand
CCTGAATTTGGTTGGTGTCGGGACCAATCTCAAGTTCTATATTGAGATGGCATTCGCTAGTAGGTTTGCAAGGAAAATATAGCCTGCACCAATACTCGGGAAATACAGATTTTGTAAAAATTCAGGTCCCCAATGTTCTTCGTGCATCGGCTTTAATAGGGCCAGGAAAAACAGATTCAGTCCCACGTTGATGAGGATAGAGACGATTTTGGCCTTCACAAATAATTGAATTTTACGCTCTAAACGAAGACGGGCGAAGGGGATAGCCGTGACCGCATCGATGGCTAAAATCAAGGCTAACCAGCGCATGAATTGACCTTTACCTTCGTAGCCTAGGGTAGCCATTAAGGGGTCAGCAAAAACAAATAAGCCGACGGTAAAGAGTCCCGAAGTTAGAATGATCGCCGTTAAAATGATATTGTAGTAGCGTTCTGGGGCCTCTTTTGCATAGCGAAAGAAGGCCGTCTCCATTCCGTAGGTGTAAATAATGTTCGCGATGGCGACATAACCATAAAGTTTCACGTTCACGCCTAATTCTGCCGGAAGAAAAGCCGTGGTGTGAATGAAAACCAATAAAAAATTCAGCGAGCGACCCAGAATGGTGCTGAATCCATAGGAGAGGGTCTCGCCGGCTAATTTTTTAAGAATGGACATGCGTTAGAATAAGGTCAATTCTCAAAGTTACAATTTATTGCTTTTGATAGCCGATGATTTGGTAAAAATGCTCAGAATAACTTTCGCTTATCGGAATGTGGTTCTCGCCAATCTTGATTTTTTGGCTTCTAATCGATTCCATTTTACTCAAAGAGACGATAAATGATTTGTGCACGCGGATGAAATCGGTTGAAGGTAATTTTTCCTCGATAGATTTCATCGTCATTCTACAAACCACCGGAAATTTCTGAGTTCTTAGGTGAATTTTGATGTAGTCCTTCAAACCCTCAATGTAGAGAATGTCCTCCAGCATGATTTTCATCAAAGAATAATCAGCATGGATGAAAATGAACTCTAATTTAGGTGCTTCTGCGGGTTTATTTAGGACTAGTTTGCTCTTGTAATAGTCTAAGGCTTTGTGACTTGCCTTCAAAAAACGTTCAAAGTTAATGGGCTTTAAAACGTAATCGATGACATCTAAATTAAATCCGTCCAAAGCATATTGTTGGTAGGCCGTCACGAAAATAACCATCGGTTTCGTGGTCAAACTTTCTAAAAATTGCAAGCCCGTCATTCCCGGCATTTGGATGTCTAAGAAGACAAGGTCCACCGGATTATTTTCCAAATATTCTACCGCCTCCATCGCATTTCTGCAACGCTTAACGAGTTGAAGAAAAGGAACTTTGGAAATATTATCCTCCACTAAATCTAGGGCCAGACTCTCATCGTCCACCGCTAAACATTTTAAAACGGTACCAGGTAGTTCAACTAGGCTTTCCTCTGACATATTAGATGTGTTGAATGGTGAGGGTAATTTCGAAATCCGAATCTGATTCTGTTACCGTAAGTTCATGGTTCGTAGGGTATAATAATTCCAAACGTCTTTTCACGTTCGCTAACCCAATCCCAGAACTTTCGTCTTTTTTCTCGTTTATCACAGCTCCTTTTTTGTTCGCCACATGGAAGCTAAGTTCTTTTGTCGTATCCGTTAATTCGATTTCTATCGTCGGGTTTTCAATGAAACCTACGCCATGCTTAAAGGCATTTTCTACGAAGGGAATCAGTAACATAGGTTCGATGCTGCTTGATTGAGGTCCTATTTCGTGCTTGAATTGAATGTCAATATCATTGCCAAAACGGATTTTTTGCAAATCAATATAACTCTCTAAATAGGTCAATTCTTTGCTGATCGGAACAATTGAATCATTCGTCTCGTAAATCATATAACGCATCAGTTCCGATAATTTTACGACTACTGGCTCCACCATTTCTGGTTTTCTTCGTGAAAGCGAAACAACGCTATTTAACACATTAAACATGAAATGGGGGCTGATTTGAGATCTCAAGAAAGAAAGCTCAGACTTTAAGCGTTCGTTTTCCTGTTCTTTGACCTGCTCATCCTCTTTCATTCGGTCTGAAATCAGGCGATAGGATGTACCAATTGCCGCATAGAATAACAACTGGAAAATCATGCGCATCAATGCTCCTCTTCTCGCCCCGCCACCTGAATGGTTTCCTGGGAAGAAATGAGCATATACCCAATGGAATAATTCTTCGTGCACATAGAGCATGAAAACAATGGCAGCTATCAGCGTGATCAAGTAGATAATTACTCCTTTCGAACGAAGTAATTTAGGAAGTAAGATTTCCGTATTTAAGTAGAAAAAAGGGATATTAATGACCGTGAAGCTGGTCATGTAGAAGATCCAAAAATAAGAACGGCGAATTTCTTCCTGATTATTCGAATTAGTGTTCGGTCCTAATAGAATCGGAAGCGCAATCAGGAAAGCCCAAAAAAACAGGTGCAATAGCAGGTTCCTGAGTTTAAACGTCTTTTGTATCATCGGGTTTTATTTTGCTTTTTGTAATCAGCGAATCCAAATTAAGATAATCTTCCTTATATTTCCAGTATATTTTCTACCACTATCCTGATTGTGCCGATGAAACGGCAGAATGATTTTAGGTAGATTTGCTTAAACCTTGTTTTAACCATGAAAAAAATCCTCTTTTCGTTGCTGCTCGTTGCACCTATTTGTGCCTGGGCTCAGCAATCGATTCCCCTCACTGATTTATCTGCTTTTGACCAGCCCAGCAAGAACTGGACCATTGAACAAGCCGTCTTTTCGAACTATTCGGACACCGCTTTTCAAGTTAGTCCTGGTCAGGGAGTATTAGTAAATACTTTGCGCGGAGGTAAATACCACCGTAGCGATGATTTGAAGTCCAAAATGCAACACGGAGATATTCGTCTTTTAGTTGATTTCATGTTGCCTAAAGGAATGAATTCAGGCATCTATTTACAAGGGCGTTATGAGGTGCAATTATTTGATTCTTGGGGAAAGAAAACCGTGAAATACAATGATTGTGGAGGTATTTATGAGCGTTGGGATGAGGCACGAGGAAAAGGTAATGAGGGGTATGAAGGTTATGCTCCTCGCCAAAATGCGAGTAAAGCACCCGGTCTTTGGCAAACTTTAGAAATCGATTTTCAAGCACCTCGCTTCGATGCGAATGGCCGCAAAACGGCGAATGCCATCTTCAAAAAAGTCATTTTAAATGGAGTTTTGGTTCAGGAAAATATCGAAGTTTCTGGCATGACCCGCGGTGCTATTTTTGATAAGGAAGCGCCATTTGGTCCCATCTTAATTCAAGGTGATCATGGCCCGATTGCATTCCGAAACTTGCGCTACGAAACGTACGAAAAGCCAACCGCTTCTCTTGGTGAAGTTTCCTACGATTATTACACGGGTAAATTTACGGATCCTATTATACCTACCACTAGCCCAGCGAAATCAGGTAAAATTCCAGCTTTAACCTACCGTGTTATTCCGGTGAACAATGATTATTTGATTCACTACAAAGCTGAATTAAGCATTCCAGAAGATGATAATTACGAATTCCAAACCTATTGGACAGGCTCTGGCGAATTGAAAATTGATGGCAAGGTTTTAAACAATGGAGCCCATTGGTTTAACGAAATGGTGCCGGCATCTACTTTCCTGAAGGCAGGTAAACACCAATTGGAAATTGTTCACATCAAGGATTTCCCTTGGGGTCCTAAGGCTTTGGGTTTAAACGTGAAACGTATCGGATCTCGCTTGGTTTCCTTGCATGAAAGAACATCGCTATTAGATCCAGATGCGGTCGGATTAATCGAAGTGAAAGCCAATGCGGAACCTGTTTTGCAGCGTTCATTTGCGTTCCATTTAGGAAAGAAAAAGACCCACGTGATTCAGGTGGGAGATCCTGCCGGGATACACTATTCGTATGATTTGAAGCAAGGGGCGATCTTGCAGGTTTGGCGTGGTAAATTCTTAGATGCGACTCAAATGTGGGATAACCGCGGCGAGCCACAAACGTCTGAGCCGTTGGGTTTAAACGTCGTTCAAGACGGTAAATTCCCTTTAGTTTTAGCGCACCAGGTTCAACCTGATTCAACCGAATTAGTCTACAAAGGCTATCGTTTGGAGGCAGGAAGACCGGTATTCATGTACGATTGGACGGCAGCGAAATTACGTGTGGAAGATCGCATTCAGCCAGCGGGTAATGGACTTCGCAGAACGCTGAGTTTAGTGGGGGCAAGTCCGCAAAAAAGTGATGTGGAGGCAGTATTAGCCACAGGGCATCATTTGTCTATCCTACAAAATGGCTTAGCCTCACAGCCTGGAAACTTTATCGAGTGGAAAGGAGCGGCAGCTGAACTGCTGAAAACGCCGGCTGGAGCACAACAAATTCGGGTGCCATTTTCAGGGGCACAATTCACCTTTGATTTGATTTGGTAACGATGAAAAAATATACCGCTTTTTTACTCTTGTTTTCTATGGCGCTAGGCGCCTTTGCACAAACAAAACCGACTCCTAAAAAGGAGCAGGATTATTATGAAATTAAGACGCTTCCGATACCAAAAGAGATTTACCTTGAGGTGGGTGGCCTCGCTACGATGCCAGATGGCCGATTAGCGGTGAGTACACGTCGTGGGGAGATTTGGATTGTAGAGAATCCGTACCAAAAAACAAGTCACCAAACCTATTACCGCCGCTTTGCGAGTGGATTGCATGAGGTATTAGGTTTAGCTTACAAGGATGGTGCATTTTATTGCTCACAGCGTGGTGAATTGACGAAGATTTCAGACACAGATCGCGATGGCGTAGCGGATCTTTATGAGCCTATCTACACCTTCGATTTATCGGGTAATTACCACGAATATACCTACGGTCCAGTGATTGACAAGAACGGGGATATGTGGGTGAGTTTGAACTTGGCCTGGGTGGGTTTTGGTGAAGGTAAGTTTGCCAAATGGCGCGGCTGGTTTGTTAAAATCACTCCAGATGGAAAATTAGAGCCTTTTGCGGGTGGTTTACGTTCGCCGGCAGGTTATAGCTTTAACGACGAAGGCGATTTGTTTTATGGCGAAAACCAAGGTGACTGGGTGGGTTCAGGTCGTGTAACACATTTAGCGAAAGGTGATTTCGCTGGTAATCCTGGCGGATTAAAATGGGCGAAAGAGCCTAACAGCCCATTGAAACTAAGCCTGGAAGAAATCCAAGATAATGGTTCGCCGATGTTTGAGGCAGCGAAGAAAAATCCTAAGATTAAATTGCCAGCAGTTTGGTTCCCACACGCAATCATGGGTATTTCTACCTCTGATATATTACAAGACACGACGAAAGGCAAGTTTAGTCCATTCCCAGGGCAGTATTTCGTAGCCGATCAAGGACAATCGAAAGTGATGCGCATGGGTCTGGAGAAAGTGAACGGTGTATACCAAGGTTTTGCCATTAACTACCGTGAAGGTTTTCAATCCGGTATTTTACGTGAGCGTTTTGGGCTGGATGGCAGTATGTTCGTGGGTATGACCTCCCGTGGTTGGGGAAGTACGGGGAAGGATGAGTTTGGTTTACAGCGCCTTTTCTGGAACGGAAACATGCCTTTCGAGATTGATATGATCAAGGCAAAATCTGACGGTTTCGAGTTCAGCTTTACACAGCCTGTGGATGTAAATTCTGTTAAAAAAGCGGCTTCCTACGCTATTCGCTCGTATATCTACAAATACCAGCACCAATATGGTAGCCCGATTATCGAGTTAAAAGACTTGAAAATTAAGGGAGTAGAAGTCTCCGCCGATCGCAAGAAAGTACGTATCTCCATCGATGGAATTCGCCAATTCTTCATTCATGAATTCACCTTGAAAGGGGTGTTGAATGAGAAAGGGGAGCCTTTATTGCATGAGACGGCATATTATACCTTAAATGAGATTCCAAAGGGTCCAGCTTTAGTGGCGGCGGCACCTCAGGATGAAATCCATGTGAAGGTGACAGAGGTGAAAGTAGTGAGTAAAGGGTTAGGCTACGAATTAGCGATCTCTAATTTATTGAAGAAACATACCTGCTCCGCTTGTCATGCAAAAGATAGCAAACTGGTAGGTCCTGCGTTCACGGAAATTGCGAAGAGAAATTATTCAAATCAGCAGATTTTAGATTTAGTCTATAAGCCTAGGCCTGAAAACTGGCCTGACTTCGCCACAGAAATGGCGCCGATGAGCCACGTACCCAAGGCGGATGTGCTGAAGATCGCCGGCTGGATCAATGGCCTACGAGAAAAAGAAGGTCTTAAAAACCGTGATTAACAAAAAAAGCTCTCTGCGATGAACAGAGAGCTTTTTTTATAAGTCTGTGCGAATTATCTTTTCGCTGCGACGCTACCTTGAATCGCTAAAACGATTTGAGAAACCTCCCCGTTATTAATGACAGTTACGGTTTTATTGAAGTTACCAGGACGACCTGCTGAATTAAAAGAAGCAGTTACTTTTCCAGTTTTTCCTGGCATAACCGGCTCTCTTGTCCATTCTGGTGTCGTGCAACCACAAGAAGGCTGAACGTTAGAGATAACAACTGGAGTTTTACCTGTATTCGTGAATTCAAAGCTGTAAGTAGCGATCGTTCCTTCAGTAATCGTGCCAAAATCATGCTTCTCTTGCTTGAATTTCAAAGCACCTTGGGCATTCGAAGTAAAGGCGAAGCCTAATACAAGCGCAAATAGGGCGATTAATTTTTTCATATGTAAATTCATTGGTTTTATGTAGAGTTCAAATCTATAAACAATAAAAGATTTCGGCAAGTTTCTTGTCTGGATTCTGTTTGGACGCCGAGGATTTTGTTGTATTTTTACGTGTTTAATAACACGAAGCATTTGAATTCATTTACCTTTTCTTCACCTGATCTTTCATTCGATCCCGCTGGGGTGCTGGAGGACTACCGCCTAGCTGCTATCAGCCGCGCTTGTAGTCTTTTAGTGCGTAAAGAGGTGTTTTCAGGTCGGGCGAAATTCGGTATTTATGGGGATGGTAAAGAAATCTGCCAAATCGCTTTAGCACGCTCCATGCGTCCCGGAGATTATATTTCGGGCTATTACCGTGACCAAACCATTGGTGCCGCCATCGGTGATTTAACTTGGCCTCAGTACTTTGCCCAGTTATATGGTCATCCAGATATTCAATTTGACCCACATTCAGGAGGTCGCCAAATGAATAACCACCACGCTACCAGATGGTTAGATGAGGAGGGGAAATGGCTAGATCAAACAACTCGCTACAATACGGTGGCTGGTATTTCCTCTACCGCAGGTCAAATTCCTCGCGCTTTAGGGATTGCGTATGCCTCTAAAATGTACCGCGAAAGAGCGGATTTAAAGGACCACGAAGCCCTTTTTTCCAATAAAGGTCAAGAGGTTTGTTTCACCACCATAGGAGATGCATCCACATCTGAGGGGATGTTTTTGGAGTGTATTAATGCTGCCGGAGTATTGCAGATTCCGATCGTTTTCTCTGTTTGGGACGACGGTTACGGTATTTCGGTTCCGATTGAATTTCAAACGACAAAATCGTCTATTTCTAAGGCTCTAGCGGGTTATCAGCGCAATGAGCACGAGAAAGGATTAGAAATTATACAAGTAAAAGCCTGGGATTATCCGGGTTTAATTGCGGCTTACCAACGTGCGGCAGAGCTAGCACGTACGGAATTTGTTCCTTGCCTAGTTCATGTGATCGAATGTACGCAGCCCCAAGGGCACTCAGCATCCGGTTCGCATGAACGCTATAAGTCAACTGATCGTTTAGCTTGGGAGCAAGAGGCAGATTGTAATGCCTTGTTCCGTGAATGGGTTTTGGCAAAAAATATCGCCACAGAAGAGACGCTAAAAGCCATCGATGAAGAGGCCAGCGTATTAGCTCGAAAATACCAGAAAGAGGCTTTTGCGGCCTATATGGCCTCAGTTGATGTAGATAAGAAAGCATTTTTACGCATTGCGAAGAGTCTGTTAGAATCGACGAATGAGCCGAGTTTATTGCAGCCCATTATCGATGAATTAAACGCATTACCCTATCCTATTTTCAGTGATTTAGTGCGGGCAGGTCGCAAGACCTTACGCGCTTTCCGCTTCTACCAAGGTCCAGCGGTTAAGTTGCTTAGAAAGTGGCTGGACGACTTGGAAAAGCTGAATCGCAGACGTTTCAGTTCGCACCAAATGAGTGAGTCTGACGAGTCCCCTCTTTTAATCACCGGAGTAAAACCTACCTACGAAAAGGAACCCGTTTTAGTCGATGGTCGGGAGATATTAAATAAGGCATTTTCGCAGTTTTTAGAGGATCCACGCGTATTTATCCTTGGAGAGGACGTGGGAAAAATTGGGGATGTGAATCAAACGCTGGCGGGTTTGCAAGATAAGTTTGGCCCCTTAA
>JBMSJH010000080.1:0-8523 GCA_049418705.1 Aquirufa sp. | reverse complement strand
TACGAGACTTGTGGAATCAATGCCTGAATATCATCAAAAATGATATATCGGAGCAAAGTTTCGCGACTTGGTTTGCACCTATTGTTCCTCTTAAGTTTCAAAACAACACCTTAACGATTCAAGTGCCTTCTCAATTCTTCTATGAATGGTTAGAAGAGAAGCACGTTTCGGATTTAAGAAAGGCCATCGATTTAACCGTCGGTCGTCATGGTATGTTGGAATATTCGATTGTGATTGATAACGGAGATCGGAAGAATCCACCCATCACATTCAACCTTCCCCCTACGCATCAGGGACAAAACAACACCGAAAAGGCAGCTAACTTCCCTAACCCGGCGAAGAGTCCATTTGAATTAAAAAACTTAGATTCATTAGAATTAGATTCTTATTTAATTCCAAAATATACTTTTGACAAATTCATTGAAGGAGACTGCAACCGATTAGGTAGAGCTGCCGGAATGGCTGTCGCGAACAAACCTGGTTTAACCGCCTTCAATCCCTTAATGATTTATGGTGGTGTAGGTTTAGGAAAGACTCACTTAATCCAAGCGATTGGAAATCAAATAAAAGATTCCTTCCCGGATAAGTTTGTCCTTTATGTTTCGACAGAGAAGTTTACGAATCAATTTGTCAATGCCATCAGAAACAATTCTATCGAGGCTTTCACGAACTTCTACCTTCAAGTAGATGTGTTGATCATCGATGATGTACAATTCCTATCTGGTAAAGAGAAGACGCAAGAAACGTTCTTCAACATCTTTAACCACTTGCATCAATCCGGAAAACAAATCATTCTATCCTCTGACCGCGCACCTCGTGATTTAGCTGGTATGGAAGATCGTTTACTTTCCCGATTCAAATGGGGTTTAACAGCTGATTTGCAACAACCTGATTTTGAGACTAGAATTGCTATCATTCAGAAGAAGTTGCAAGAAGACGGAATTCAAATAGATTTTGATGTATTAGAATATTTAGCTCATTCGATTCAGACAAACGTTCGTGAACTGGAAGGAGTTATCATTTCATTAATGGCTCAAGCGTCATTAACTCGCAAAGAAATCGATTTAGAATTAGCTAAGTCTACCTTAAAAAGCATTGTAAACGAGCAGGAGAAGGAATTAAGTGTGGAAAGTATTCTCGATGTGGTGACTAACCATTTTGATGTAGACATCGACACCTTACGGGGTAAATGCCGGAAGAAAGAGAATGTATTCCCTCGCCAAATTGCCATGTACATGCTAAAGGAGTTGACAAACTTACCTTTAAAGTCCATTGGATACCATTTCGGAGGAAGAGATCATAGCACGGTCATTCATGCGGTTCAAGCTGTATCTGAAGCCATGGAAACAGATCAAACGGTGGAAAAAACTATTCGAAACTTGTTTACCCGATTTAATCTCAAAGGAGTTCAATCATAAAAAAAGCGACTAATCTACATTAGCCGCTTTTTTTATACGAATTGATTAGTGCTTATTCCGCCACAGCGTCCTTATCTAACAAGGCACTATCATCTACTTTTACTTTGTCTTTGATCTTAGCTTCCAATTCTTCCATCAATTCTGGATTATCCTTAATTAAGTCTTTCACCGCATCGCGACCTTGACCTAAGCGATTTCCATTATAAGAGAACCAAGAACCTGACTTATCAATTACATCTAAGTCTACCCCTAAATCAAGGATTTCTCCTGCTTTAGAAATACCTTCTCCGTACATGATATCAAATTCAACCACCTTAAAAGGAGGAGCTAATTTATTCTTCACTACCTTAACTCGCGTTCTGTTACCTGTGATCGAGTCTGCACTTTCCTTGATTTGGCCAGCACGACGAATATCCAAACGCACAGAGGCATAGAATTTCAAGGCATTACCACCAGTTGTTGTTTCCGGGGATCCGAACATGACACCGATTTTATCACGTAATTGGTTAATAAAAATACAGCAACAACCCGTTTTATTGATAGTTCCCGTTAGCTTACGTAATGCTTGCGACATTAAACGCGCCTGAAGACCCATTTTAGAATCCCCCATCTCCCCTTCGATCTCCGCTTTAGGGACTAAGGCAGCCACCGAGTCAATCACAATAATATCGATTGCACCAGAAGAAATAAGGTGTTCCGCGATTTCTAAGGCTTGCTCCCCATTATCTGGTTGAGAAATCAATAGGTTTTCACAATCGATACCTAATTTCTCTGCATATGAACGATCAAAAGCATGCTCAGCATCTACGAAAGCGGCTAAACCACCTGCCTTCTGAGCTTCAGCGATCATGTGCAAAGTAAGTGTAGTTTTACCAGAAGACTCTGGTCCGTAAATTTCAACGACACGACCTCTAGGTACACCACCGATTCCCAAGGCTAAATCTAATCCTAATGATCCTGTTGAAATCACAGGCACATCCATTACTTTACTATCAGATAATCGCATTACGGTACCTTTACCATAGGCTTTATCTAATTTCTCTAACGTAGTTTGTAAAGCTTTTAACTTTTCAGCCGCCAGGCCTTGCGCATCACTAGCTTGTTTCGCCATTTTCGTTTTTTATCTAAAATTTAAGGGGCAATCGAGTATATTTGTCTTATCGTTTGGCCTATACAAAAATAGAAAATTGCCACTAATTTTTTATACAAACAATTGATAATTAATTGAGCTTTGGCATGAAAAATCAGACTCTTGTTATTTTACTTTTCTTCAGTTCTATTTTGAGCCTATTTGGCCAACAAAATAGCCCCTTACTAGCTGGAGAAAATTTAAAATACCGGATTCATTTAGGATTCATCAATGCCGCCGAAGCCACCATAAAAAGTAGCCCTGGAACAAGTACTTGGGGAGATCAGACTTTACGCAAGGTCGAAATAGAAGGTAAAACCACGGGGGTGCTCGAATTATTTAGTCCTTTAAGAGATTACTGGTCAGCACAAATCGACACAGAAAGCCTTTTGCCGGTAAAAACAGAAATGCGAAAAAAAGAGGGCCGCTACCGCAAAGAAGAAACCGTTTTATATCAAATGGACAAAGGTTTTGCGCGTATCACCTCACCCCAAAACAAACCCGTAACCTCCACCATCAATGGCCCTAAAGACCTATTAGATCTTATTTCGGCCTATTATTTCTTACGCAGTAAACCTGTATCGGAGAAAAAGCCAGGTTCACGCTGGTCAGCCCAAGTACTGGTGGACAGTAAAATTTACGAATTAGTCCTGGTTGTTCGATCTAAAGAAACAATTGAGACAGAGGCAGGCAAAAAGGCGAGTATCAAAACCAACATTTTGTTACCTAAAAACAACCTATTTAAAGAAGAGGATGCCATTCGCTTGTGGATTAGTGATGACGAATACCAGGTGCCCCTGAAGGTTCAGGTGAATCTAAAAATAGGTTTCCTAACCATCGACCTAATTGACTATAGTATTCAAGGGAAAAAGATTTATTTCCCTAAGGCTACTTTATAAGCCTCTAACACGCGTCCTCTGGCAAATTCATGATTCACAATTGGTGCCGGATAAGTGAATTCTTGCAATTCAGGAACCCATTTTTTAATGTAGGCCAAAGACTGGTCAAACTTCTGAGTCTGCAAAGTCGGATTAAAAACACGGAAATATGGAGCCGCATCACAACCAGATCCAGCTGCCCACTGCCATCCTCCATTATTTGCCGCAAAATCGAAGTCCAATAATTTCTCTGCAAAATAGGCTTCACCCCAGCGCCAATCAATCAACAAATGCTTCACTAGAAAACTAGCCACAATCATGCGCACCCGATTGTGCATAAAACCGGTAGCATTTAGTTCCCGCATACCTGCATCCACGATTGGATAACCGGTTTTACCTTCACACCAAGCTTTGAATTCGACCTCGTTATTTCGCCAATTCATTCGGTCGTATTCTTTTCTAAACGAATGCCCTTCTGAAATATGCGGAAAATGATGTAGAATATTAAAATAAAAATCACGCCAAATAAGCTCATTCAGCCAAACCTCAGATTTCCCTAATGCTCTGCGAACTAAAGATCGAATTGATAGGGTACCAAAGCGCAAATGAACCGAGAGTCTAGAGGTTCCAGGTTTAGCTGGAAAATCACGATCCTGAGCATAGGACTTAATTAATTCATCTTGAACTTGCTGGCCTGGAAATACTAAGCCAGAGGGCTGAAAACCAATATCAGTTAAGCTGGGAATGTTGAATGTATCATCAACGTAATTTGAAATCGTAGCAGAAGAAAAATTAGGTAATACCGTCTCTTGTAATAATGCCTTCCATTTCCTTGAATAAGGGGTAAAAACGGTGTAAGGAGTACCAGCCCCTGAAAGCACCTCGTCTTTTTCAAAAACGACCTGATCCTTAAAGGTCTCGAATTTCACACCCTTTTCTTGAGCTAAGCCTTTGATTTGAGCATCTCTCTCAAGACCATATTTTTCATAATCGTGGTTTGTATATACTTTCACCACATCCCATTCACTGAACAAGGAACGGAATATGGTCAATGGATCGCCATGTTTTACACAGAGATGTCCACCTATTTGGGTGTTAATCGCTTCCAGTGCCTGGTGTATGAACTCCACACGGCCGTCTTTTTTAAAAGGTAAACGATCTAATATGTTTGAGTCAAAAATAAAGAGCGGTAGAACGGGTACGTCGGAAGACAGGGCTTGGAATAATCCATGATTGTCTTCTATACGTAAATCACGTCTAAACCAAAATATCGAAACTTTTTTCATGCCTTATCTGTCTTAAATGGCTAAACTACGTAGATTCTGTATTGTTTCAAAAATTTACCTTGACAAGCCCCCCCTCAATATGGTATATTTGTAAATTATAAAAATTCAACCCCTCTGAGAATGAAATTATCTGAATTCAGATTTGATTTACCCCAAAACTTAATTGCCCTTAATCCTACCGAAAATCGCGAAGATGCGCGCATGATGGTAGTGAACCGTAAGAACAAGACGATTGAACACAAGAAATTCACAGATATCATTGATTATTTTGGTGAAGGTGATGTGTTAGTGACAAACAATACAAAAGTTTTTCCAGCACGTTTATACGGCAATAAAGAGAAAACAGGGGCTCAGATTGAGGTATTTTTATTGAGAGAGCTAAATAGAGAACACCGTCTTTGGGACGTATTAGTAGATCCAGCACGTAAGATCCGTGTGGGAAACAAGTTATATTTCGGTGATTCTGACCTAGTGGCAGAGGTAATTGATAACACGACTTCTCGTGGACGTACCATTCGTTTCCTATACGATGGCGATCATGATGCATTAATGCACGCGATTCACGAATTAGGGGAAACTCCACTTCCTGATGAGATTCGTTTCAAAAGAGCGGCTACTGAGGATGATCGTGATCGTTTCCAAACCATTTATGCTGAGCACGTAGGTGCAGTGGCAGCTCCAACAGCAGGTTTACATTTCTCTAAAATTGTGATGAAGCGCATGGAATTAAACGGCGCTCAATTCACTCCTATCACATTGCACGTGGGTTTAGGTACTTTCCGTCAGGTAGATGTAGAGGATTTGACCAAACACAAAACGGATTCAGAGCACTTCATGATCAATGAAGCAACTTGTAATTATGTGAACGAGGCTATCGATAACAAAAAACAAGTTTTGGCGGTAGGAACAACCGTAATGAAAGCATTAGAATCATCTGTTTCAGCTTCTGGTCACTTAAAACCAATTAATAGCTGGACAGATAAGTTTATCTTCCCTCCGTACGAGTTTAAAATCCCAACGGCTTTATTGACTAATTTCCATTTACCAGAATCGATTCTATTAATGATGGCATCGGCTTTTGGTGGTCATGAATTAATCACAGAGGCGTATAAACAAGCTATCAAGGAGAAATACCGTTTCTTCTCGTATGGTGATGTGATGTTAATCATCTAATAGAATTAATCGGGTTTGCTTTGAAAAAATTTGCCATCATTGTTGCAGGAGGCTCCGGCCAACGTATGAATAGTACGATTCCTAAGCAATTTCTGCTTTTACAAGGCAAACCCGTCTTATATCACACCCTGGAAGCCTTCCACAAGGCAGACCCCAAGACCGAACTATTGGTTGTCTTGCCTGCGGAACAGTTTGACTACTGGAAATCCATCATCAGCGAATTACCTGAAATACCTCATCGATTAGTCGAAGGGGGTGAATCTAGGTTCCAAAGCAGCAAAAATGCCATTGAGGCATTAGAGGGTGAAGGAATCGTGGCCATTCATGATGGGGTTCGACCTATTATTGAACCTGAATTAATTTCAGCTAGCTTTCAAGAAGCTGCTATTAAGGGAAATGCGGTTTTAGCCGTGGCGTCAAAAGATTCTGTACGTTTTTATTCTACGGAAAAAGCTGGATTCGAACACTTAAATCGAGAGTCCATACGTTTAATACAAACGCCACAAATTTTCACTTTGAAAGACTTAAAAACAGCTTTTAAACAAGATTATTCAACTGATTTTACAGACGACGCTCGCGTTGTGGAGTCTATTGGCATTAAAATTAACCTAGTGGAAGGCTCCTATCGAAATATTAAAATCACCACGCCTGAGGATTTAGACTTAGCTGAGGTCCTACTTAAATAATATGAAAAACACTTGGGACTGGATTGGAAAAAGCATCCTTCGCTATAAATTCCACTTATTAGGATTTATTCTATTACTTACTGTTGGATTAGGTTTCAAGGCAAGTCAGATTCAGTTGAGTTATGAATTAGCTAAAATACTTCCAAAATCAGACGAGCGTTTTCAGTTATACGAGGGATTCAAAAAGAAATATGGGGAAGATGGCGCCGTTATGGTCATCGCCGTAGAAAACGATCAAATTTTCAGCCCAGAAGAATTCAAAGCTTGGCGTGAGTTGAGTTCAGCGGTAAAAAAACAGCCAGGCATTAAAAACGTTCTCTCGCTGGCGACTTTACCTGAATTATACATCGATTCCATTGAGAAGAAATTCAAAACTCGTTTATTACTCGATTCAACTGCCGTACTTAATGAGGAGAATTTGAATCAATTTAAAACTCAATTAGGTAATCTACCCATCTATAAGAACTTTCTTTTTACAGAAGATTTAAAGACACATCTGCTTCTTATCACCCTAGATCAGAAGGTAATCAATGATAAAGGGAGAATTACCTTAGTAAAAAAAATAAAGGCATTAGGAGAGAAATACCAAGCAAAAATGAAGCATACGGTTCACATGACGGGTATGCCCTTCATTCGGACAGAGTATACTTCTCAAGTGACGAAAGAGTTAAGTCTATTTTTAGGGCTAGCCATCTTAGTTACTTCACTCATTTTACTTTTCTTCTTCCGTTCCTTACAAGTGGTATTCTTTGCGAATATTGTGGTATTAGTGGGGATTATAGCCTCTTTGGCCACGATTGTATTTTTTGGATTTAAGATCACCTTATTGTCTGGATTAATTCCTCCACTAATTGTGGTGATCGGTATCCCCAATGTCATCTTCCTACTGAACAAATACCACGAGACATATTTAGCAGGAAAATCAAAAGAAGAATCCTTGATAGAAAGTGCTTCCAAGGTAGGAAGAACCTTGTTTTTAGCGAACTTAACTACCTCCATTGGATTTGGAGTGTTTGCTTTTACGGGTTCAGCCTTATTAGTTGAATTTGGAGTGGTAGCTGCCTTGAATGTCATGATCACCTTCTTCATCTCGCTGGTTCTCATTCCCATATTCTTCAGTTTCTTGGCACCTCCACAGAAGAAAGATTTGGCCCATTTTGAGTCTATTCGTGTAAATAAATTCTTGAATCGAGTAGATTTGTGGGTTTTACACCACAGAAAATTCATCTATGGTTTCATCTCCATTGTACTCGTTATCTCCTTTTATGGATTGACTAAAATCCAAGCTGTGGGCTACATTGTGGATGATTTGCCTCGTGATAATGCGATCTATACGGATTTAAAATTTGTGGAAGACCGATTTAAGGGAGTGATGCCATTTGAGATTAATATTGATGCTTTTGAAAAAGGAAGGGCATTAACACCAGAGCTTTTGGCAAAAATCAAGAGAACAGAAAAATTAATCGCTAAATACCCAGAATTCACTCAAGGACTTTCCATTTTAACGGCCACTAAATACTTGTATCAGGTCTACAGAGGTGGAGATCCTAAGTATTTCACTTTGCCAGGGATTGATGAGTTAGCTAAATTAAAGGATTTCCAATCCAGCTTGAATGGCAAAAACAATTTATTCTCAGGATTCTTAGATAAAGAACAACGCTTCACTCGGGTCAGTTTCCAAATGCAAGATGCCGGAACAGTACGAACTAGGGCTTTATTTGATGAAATTCAACCTAAAATCGATAGCATTTTCAGGACAGATATCGAAACAGGGGAATTATTACCGAAAGGTGATAAGCGAGGATATCAAGCAGATGTGACAGGTAATTCGGTCATTTATGCCTTCCAAACAGAGTATTTGCAAGTCAACCTCATCGAGAGTACGATTACAGCCATTGTGTTAATCTGTATTTTAATGGCGCTATTATTTAGGTCTTGGAAAATGGTCTTGAT
>JBMSJH010000079.1:0-8535 GCA_049418705.1 Aquirufa sp. | reverse complement strand
AATTAGTTCCCCGGATAAAAAATTTAAGAAATTAATTTAAAGCCCACATTGTCAAGCTCTTTCAACTCAGAAATCAGGTCTTTTGTTATCGAAACCTGCATTTTGCGCGATAAAAAGTCCATTCCGATTTTCTCCTGCTCATCATACACCTCGATGGTCAATTTTTTATCTCCCTTATTGCGTTCAAGTGTCTCTTGCAATAAATCTAATAAGGCTGGTTTTAGGCGATTCAAATCTAAACGTAATTTGATTTCTTTCGTTCTGTCACTTAAAATCTCAGACAATAATTCGATGGACTGAATCTTAAAGACCATTTGATCCATGTGGCGATTCTTCAATTGGTAGGATCCATTGATAAATAAGAGTCGGTCTAAGGCGATAAATCGCTCAAACTGGATGTAATCCTTGGAGAATAAGGCAAATTCATAATTTCCTGCATAATCTTCAATCGTGAAGATCATGAATTGATTTCCGTTTGCAGATGTTCTGACGTTGACTTTCGTGACGATACCTGCAAAGGTCTGGGCCACGTTAGGACGTGATTCTAATTGACCTGTATTCGAATTACAGAAGTTAGCAATTTCAGTTTTGTATTCGTCCAAAGGATGTCCTGAAATATAGACCCCCACCACTTCTTTCTCATTCTTCAATTGCTCCATCACAGACCAAGGCTCGGCCGTAGGAATACGAGGCTGTGCAATGTCATTTCCCGTTCCAGCTCCTAATTCCCCGAACAAAGAAGCAGTTGCTTCCGCCTTCAATTCTGCCATGCGAGAGGAATAACGCACGATTTTCTCAATAAAGTTCGTATTGTCCTGTGGATCTAGCGCAAAATAATGTGAACGCTGAACCTCAGGGAAACAGTCAAAAGCACCCGCTAAAGCTAAGGACTCTAAACTCTTCTTATTTACTTGACGCACGTTAATACGCGAAACGAAGTCGAAAATATCTTTGTATTCGCCATTTTTCTGACGCTCTTCCACAATCGCATCCACCGCTGCATCACCCACGCCTTTGATAGCGCCTAAGCCGAAACGAATTTGGCCTTTCTTATTTACAGCAAAAGAACGAGAGGATTCATTCACATCCGGAACTAATAAACTCAAGCCCATCCGTTTACACTCATCCATGAAGAAGGTAATCTTCTCAATGTTACCCAAGGAGTTCGAAAGCACCGCCGCCATAAACTCAGGAGGGTAGTTTGCTTTCAGGTACCCTGTTTGGTAAGCCACTAAACCATAGCAAGTTGAGTGCGATTTGTTAAAGGCATATTGAGCAAAAGCTTCCCAGTCCGTCCAAATCTTATCCAGCTTATCCGTCGGGTGATTATTCGCCGCTCCACCTTCCATGAACTTGCTCTTCATCTTATCGATGGTCGCTTTGTCCTTTTTACCCATCGCTTTACGAAGCACATCGGCATCACCTTTGGTGAAATTCGCAAGCTTTTGGGAGAGAAGCATTACCTGCTCTTGGTAGACCGTAATACCATAGGTATCACTTAAATACTCCTCCATCTCTGGCAAATCGTATTCAATCTTCTCTCGACCGTGTTTACGAGCAATGTAATTCGGGATATAAACCATCGGTCCTGGACGGAACAAGGCGTTCATCGCAATCAAATCCGAGAACTGATCGGGCTTCAGGTCACGCAAGTGCTTCTGCATACCCGGGGATTCAAACTGGAATGTTCCGTTTGTTTCCGCTCTTTGGTATAATTCGTAAGTCGTCTTATCATCTAGAGGTAAATCGTCTAAAATGATATCCTCGTTGTGATTCTGCTTAATTAAGCGAACCGCTTCCTTTAAAATAGAGAGGGTTTTTAGGCCCAAAAAGTCCATTTTAATTACCCCTGCATTCTCAATCACTGAGCCATCGTATTGGGTAATCAAGAGATTCACATCCTTTGATGTCGCCACGGGCAAGATATCGGTCAAATCAGAAGGAGCGATGATGATACCTGCCGCGTGAATACCCGTACCTCGAACAGAACCCTCTAAAACGAGCGCATTCTCAATCACTGTTGCTGGCAAACCACCCGCCTCTTTAATCCGACGCAATTCTTTTACCTGCTCTAATTCTTCTGGATTCAAGCCTTCTTTATCTGCTAAGCTTTTATCTCCCGTCAAAGCCGCATTGAAAATACGATCCAGGGTAATTTTCGGTTTCTCAGGAACGAGTTTCGCAAGCGCATTGGATTCCTGTAAGGGGAGGTCTAGAACACGCGAAACGTCTTTAATGGACATTTTCGCTGCCATGGTACCATAAGTAGCGATATGGGCCACTTGGTTTTTACCGTACTTGTCCACGACATAGTCAATGACTTTTTGGCGACCTTCATCGTCAAAGTCCGTATCAATATCGGGCAATGACTTACGATCTGGATTTAAGAAACGTTCAAAAAGGAGATTGTACTTAATCGGATCGATGTTCGTAATTCCAAGGCAATAAGCGACCACAGAACCCGCTGCAGAACCACGACCTGGCCCCACATAAACGCCTAAATCACGTCCAGCTTGGATAAAATCGGCTACAATCAAGAAATAACCAGCAAAACCCATGGTTCTGATCGTATGTAACTCGAATCGCAAACGTTCTTCTACCACCTGATCAATATCAATGTAGCGCTTTTTCGCACCTTCCATCGTGATATGCTCCAAATAATCATCCTGACTCAGGAAAGTCGATGGTATCTGGAAATTAGGCAAAAGCACATCCTTGGTTAATTTCAAGGTTTCTACTTTTCCTACGATTTCATTCGTATTATCAATGGCCTCCGGAACGTGAGACCATAATTTAGTCATCTCCTCCGTCGTCTTGAAATAGAATTGATCATTGTAAAAAGCAAAACGCTTTCCTTTCATATCAAAATCCCCTTCAATATCTTTATAAGTAGGAGTGGCCTGTTTTTCGCCGGTATTGATACAAAGAAGAATATCATGGGCGTTGGCGTCTTTTTGGTCCAAATAATGGCTATCATTGGACGCAATCACCTTCACATTGTACTTCTTCGCAAAGCGCAATAATACCTCATTCACCGTCTGTTGCTCCGGAATAAAGTGATTCTGGACCTCGATATAATAATCCTCCCCAAACAAATCCAACCACCACTTAAATTCCTTCTCCGCTGCTTCTTCGCCATCGCGTAAAATAGCCTGCGGAACCGAAGCACCTAAACAGCAAGTCGTCGCGATTAAGCCCTTGTGGTATTTTAATACGAGTTCTTTGTCAATTCGAGGGTATTTGGAATACATACCCTCCATAAATCCAAGCGAACATAGCTTTACTAAATTCTGATATCCCTCCGGATTCTTCGCTAGAAATAACTGGTGATAACGCTTATCCTTTAAATCTTTCGTAAAAACCTGCTTGTGGCGGTCATTCACTAAATAAAACTCACAACCCACAATCGGTTTCACCCCTTGCTTTCCCGCCTCTGCCACAAATTGAAACACCCCAAACATATTCCCATGATCCGTAATGGCCACCGCTGGCATATTATCTTCCTTCGCCTTCTTGAACATAGACGAAATCTTAGACGCACCATCTAGGAGTGAAAACTGGGAATGATTGTGCAAATGCGAAAACTGCATAGAGGCTTATTCTTTTATAAAAGGTTCTTTTTCAAAAAATACAGCATTCAAGAAATCCAAGAAAGGCTTTAACACCTTCGCGTCGGCAATTAGCTGTTTTGTAAAATCAGGAAAGGCCACTTGTTGATCCGTATATTTCTTCCAGAAAAACAACTGTTTCTTCTTCAGTAATTCGGCATCCGGATGATCGGCATCAAATCCCTTGGGTATTCTCATTAAACTTTCACCCACTTCCTCCCCAAAAACGGCTGCAAACGTAGGATCTTTAATAATCTTACGCAATCCCGCCGCATTATAATCCACTTCTTGACGAAAGGCAGCTAATTGTTCCGGCGTAGGTGAATACATACCGCCTCCTAAAAAAGAGGCTCCATTCGGCTCAATGTGCACATAATAGTCCATCAAACCAGACTTACGCCCACCTTCTGAGAAACTCGCCGAAAACCAGGTCTTATAAGGTTCCTTATTTTTAGAGAATCGGACATCTCGGTATATTCGATAGGAGCAATGTTTCAATAACACGCCATCCATATTCTCAAAATCCGCAAATTCCGAAATCAATTCCGTCGTCCAGGCATCAAAACCTTTTTTCTCTTTCTCATAAATCGCCTTATTTTCCGCAAACCATTCCCGCGTGTTATTGACACGGAGATCACGCAAAAAGGCCAAAAGGCTAGGAGAGAGGGACATCGAAAAAGGTGTGAAATTGTAAAAACGAATTTAGCGAATTTAGCTCGAATGCCCAAGCGCAAATCCTTTGGAGTTATGGTCTATTTTACTGATTTTTGCATAAATTATTTAGACAAGCTATGCGGATCTTAACGGGCATTCAGGCTTCAGGAAAGCCCCATTTAGGAAATATTTTAGGGGCGATCATGCCAGCAGTTGAGCTTTCGAAGCAGGCAGGCAACGAATCCTTTTTATTTATTGCTGACTTACACACTCTTACTTCATTGAAGGATGGGGAAAGTATTCGTGCGAATACGCTATCTATCGCAGCCGCTTGGTTGGCTTTTGGCTTTGATACAGAGAAAAATTTCTTCTACCGTCAATCTAAATTAGCTGCCTACCACACCGAATTAATGTGGTACCTGAATTGCTTCACACCCTTCCCGATGCTGGCGAATGCGCACAGTTTCAAGGATAAATCGGATAAATTATCTGATGTGAATGCTGGCCTTTTTACCTATCCCGTTTTACAAGCCGCCGACATCGTTCTTTATGATGCGCATCTTATTCCGGTGGGTAAGGACCAAAGACAGCACATCGAAATGACCCGTGACATCGCGAATTCCGTGAATAAGCGCTACAACAAAGATATTTTTGTCTTACCTGAAGCTCGAATTAACGAAGACGTCATGACCATTCCAGGTCTAGACGGAGCTAAAATGAGTAAGTCCTTGAACAACTATATTGACATCTTCTTACCTGAAAAGGATTTATTAAAGCAGATCAAGAAAATTGTGACTGATACAACTCCTTTAGAAGAGCCTAAAAATCCAGACAACGATATCACCTTCAAGCTTTATTCATTAATGGCCTCTCCAGCTCAGGTGGCAGAAATGCGCGCTAATTATGAAGCAGGTGGTTATGGTTATGGACACGCAAAGCAAGCCTTACACGAATTGATGTTAGGCTATTTCAAAGAGGCGAGAGAGAAGTTTGACTACTTCATTGCGCACCCAGAAATCATTGAAGAGAAATTAGCGATAGGGGAACAAAAAGTACAACCCATCGCCGAAGCAACAATCGCACGTATTCGAGCAGAATTCAAATTCTAACCTATGTTTCCAGCTTGGGATGCCGATCTTTTCAGGTTCATTAACGAGGCACATCAGCCTTGGCTAGATGGCCCTATGGAAATCATTTCAGGCAAGCTAACCTGGATTCCACTCTACGGACTTCTGATCTACTCTTTATTCAGACGCTATCAGTCAGCCTGTTGGAAAGCGATCATCTATTTAATTTCTACGGTGGTTTTCGCAGATCAATTCAGTTCGAGTCTTTTAAAGCCCTTATTTAAACGCCTAAGACCTTGCCATGTAGAAGAATTCCAATCGTGGATTCACTTGCCGGCAGGATGCGGAGGAATGTATGGATTTTGCAGCTCACACGCGGCGAACTCTTTTGCGATTGCGGTGGGCTATTATTTATTGACTAAGAATAAATTTACTGGCTTAGCTCTGGTTCTGTGGGCATCGCTTATTTCCTATAGCAGAATATACCTGGGAGCACATTACCCTTTAGATGTAATCGTAGGAGCTTTAGTAGGATCAGTAGGAGCGTGGGGGCTATTTATAATCTATGAAAGATTAATCAAGAAGTCATAAGTATCGATTCCGTCCGCGAAGTCATCGAGGGCTGGATGTTGACTTTGGCCAAAACCAATCTCCAAACCTACCTTACACTGAATCTTCTCCTCGCGCTCAGAAATCCAAGCCTGCAAAGACGCCTCATCCGTATAGCGGTGAACGTATAAAACGCCCACAGGAGAAACCAAATCATCATTTTCTGTCACAAGCAGATTGCCTAAATCAAAATGCGAAATCTGATTCAATAAAAACAAAGTGCGGTGGTATTGAAAATTATTCGAATACTTCGAATGATCTAACACCCAGGTTTCCTTCGTCAATTCATCAAATAATGGGGTCAAATCATACGCTGTAGGCACCGCTAGCGTAGACACATTTCTGCAACCTAAACCATAATACGTAAAGATATCCTGCGCTAATCCCTTGAAATCGTCTACCGTTTCGTTTCCCTTTAACACCGCTAAAGAACTTCTATTCTTACGTATAATGTGTGGAATAGTCGAAAAATAATGCGCAAAATAACCGCCAGAGAAATCGCTACCCGTTGCAATGACAGCATCCATCCCTTGCAAACGATCAATAATGTGTACTGGAATAGCTGAATCAAAAGACTGCATCGCTAACACATACAATTGCATCAAGGCTTTATCCTGAGAACTCAATTTCAAATGAGCGGCATTTCCAGACGCTAAAACCATCAAAACATCATGCAAACCAACAGCCGGTAAATTACCAGCTAATACAATCCCTACCTTTTTTGATGTGGCAACTTGGCCCGGATGATTTTCGTAAAATGCTTCCCAAGCTTGAACAGAAAAAAACTGTTCCTCGATGGCCTGCATCGCATGACGAACCAAGGTCTCTGAAAACCAAGGATTCTCATTCACAGACTTATCTATAAATAATTCTATTTTTTCTCGATTCGATTCATCCGAGAAGAATTGCTTCAAATAGGAGATAAGTTGCAAAAAAGAAGCCTTTGGCATATAAATAAGGATTTTACCTCACAAAGGTCGAAAATTTTTCTGTTAGTCCATATAAATTATATACTATTCAAATTTATGTTCGTAAATTGCGGCTTCAAACAAAAACATTGGTATGGCAATTATCATAACAGACGAATGTATTAACTGTGGGGCCTGTGAACCAGAATGCCCGAACACAGCTATTTATGAAGGTGGTGTAGAATGGACATGGGCAGGAGGGACAGCCTTAACTGAAATTGAGTTAGAAGATGGCTCTACGATGGATGCAAAAACTCCAGTAGAACCTGTTTCAGACGAGTTCTATTATATCGTTCCAGATAAGTGTACAGAATGTACTGGTTTCCACGAGGAGCCACAATGTGCTGCGGTTTGCCCAGTAGATTGCTGCGTACCAGATCCAGATCGCGAAGAAGATAACGAAACGTTATTGGCGAAGAAGGCTTGGTTGCATGCGGAATAAAAAAGCGAAGCTTTTTTATTCTAAATAATAAAGCATAAAGAATAAATATTGAATGGGGCTTAGGCCCCATTTTTTATGTCTAAACTTTTCATGAGATCATCACCGAAGGTGATACCGTCTTTATTCTTTATGCTTTATGCTCTATTCTTTAAAAAAGTCAATCGACTCCCGACTAGAGACTCTCGACTAATTTTAGACTTTTCCAATATTTCAAATTTGAAGTTTAAATTTTACTATCATTTTATTTAATTTTTGAAAAATCTTCAATTTTAGGTTTAATTTTTAACCTCTTTTCATGATTTTTTTGCAAAAAGTTAAAAAATAGGTTAAAATTTTGTTGAAAATATTTGGAAAGTACAATTTAAGGCTCCATCTTTGAATCGTAATCAAGCATTATTTACTCTTAAACAATTACCCACATGAAAAAAACGATCCTAACAACCCTATTTGCCGCAACAGCATTTTGTGGATTTTCCCAAGAAAAAGAAGCGGAAGCTCCGAAGTTCACTTTTTCAGGTTACATTGATTCATACTATATGTTGAATTTCAATAGCCCGTCTAGCAGAAGTAACTTAGGTGCATCTGGATACGAAAGAGCTTTCGACCAGAAGTCAAGCCAATTTTCATTAGGATTAGTTCAGACGAAATTTGGGTATGCGACTAAATCTGCAGACGTAGTTGTTGATTTAACATTTGGACCAAATGCAGACCTTGGTCAGTACGGTAACGTAGTTGGACCTTTGGGCGCTGGAAAAGCAAGTACAGCTTTGGCCATCAAACAAGCTTACTTTAACTGGAAGGCTAGCGATAAATTAACTTTCACTGCTGGACAATTTGGAACACATATCGGATACGAAGTAATCGATGCTCCAATTAACTATAACTATTCACTTTCTAACCTCTTCAATAATGGACCGTTCTATCATATTGGTGCTAAAGCGAATTACGCATTCTCTGACAAATTTTCTGCCATGGTTGGATTGGTCAACAATGTGGATAATTTAAATGACAACAACGCTTCTAAAGGATTCATTTATCAAGTATTTACTTCTCCAGCAGCGGGTTGGAATCTTTATGTAAATGGAATTAGCTCTAACGAGTCTGCTCCTTTATCTAGCGGAAAAGATGATTCAGGTAGCTATAACTTATTAGACTTAACTACTTCTTACCAAATCACTCCTAAATAC
>JBMSJH010000078.1:0-8648 GCA_049418705.1 Aquirufa sp. | reverse complement strand
TCAGGAAGCGCATCACCTGTTGCTTCAATCGCAACGTGGACAATCAAAGCCTCATCATAGGTGAAATCATGGCCAAACTTCGCCGCGATTTTCTCTAATACTTTTTTACCTACTTCGGTTACTTCTTGACCGATTCCATCACCTGGAACAATTAAAATATGCTTCTTCGCCATTATTATATTATTAAATCAAATTCAACATTTTTTGGGTGGCTTTAATCGCTGACACAGTTTGGTCAGAATCTAAACCTCTTGTAATTAACTCTTTACCGGCATTAGACCAGGTAATAATCGTCTCACAAAGCGCATCTGAATCACCACCAGGTGGAATACGCACCGCATAATCCTTTAACACAGGTAGAATTTTACCATGCTTCTCAAAGATGATACTTAATGCCTTCATAAACGCATCGTATTGACCATCCCCTTGCGCATGTTCCTCAAAAACATCGCCATCAATCGAAATTTTAAGTGTGACTGAAGGCCGTAAATCTTTCGAGTGAGTTAATACGTAGTTCAACACCTGAACACGTTCCTCAATCGTATTGCTATCTAACACATCAGAGATGATGTAAGGAAGATCATTTTGAGTCACTACCTCTTTTCGATCACCTAATTCAATGATACGCTGAGTCACAATCTTTAAATCTTGATCAGATAACTGAATGCCAAGTGCTGCTAGATTATTCTCGATATTAGCCTTTCCAGACGTTTTACCTAAAGCGTATTTACGCTCTCTGCCAAAACGCTCCGGCATTAAATCATTATGGTACAGATTATTCTTTTTATCACCATCCGCATGAATACCAGCCGTCTGCGTAAAGACATTCTCTCCCACCACTGGCTTATTCACCGGAATCCGGAAACCAGAAAAAGTCTCCACTAACTTACTCACTCGATAAAGTGACTTTTCGCAAACCGACGTCTTTACATCCGTTTGATAATCATTCAATACGGCAATAACACTAGCAAGAGGTGCATTTCCTGCTCTCTCCCCCATGCCATTCACCGTTAAGTGTAGACCATGCACGCCACAACGAACCGCTTCTAATGCATTCGCTGTACCTAAATCATAGTCATTATGGGCGTGGAAGTCGAAATGTGTATCAGGATAACGGGCAATCAATTGCTTAATAAAATCAGCAACCTCATATGGAGTTAATATGCCCAAAGTATCAGGCAATAAAACTCGATCCACCGGCTGTGTTTGTAAGAAATCTAGGTATTGAAATACATAGTTCGCACTATTGCGCATCCCATTACTCCAATCTTCTAGATAGACATTCACCGATAACCCTTTAGATTTTGCTAAGGAAATCGTTTCACCTATTTCTTTGAAATGCTGCTCTGGAGTTTTCTTAAGCTGATGTTGAAGGTGATTAAGAGAACCTTTGGTTAACAAGTTCATCACTTTAGCCCCTGCCTCTAACATCCATTGAACGGATGTTCCTCCATCCACAAAGGTTAAAACCTCCACTTTATCCAGAAAACCATTAGCTGCTGCCCAAGAAGTAATCTTCTTCACCGCCTGAAATTCACCTTCAGATACGCGCGCAGAGGCAATCTCAATACGATCGACCTTTAATTCAGTCAAAAGTAATTGAGCTATGGTTAACTTCTCTGAGGCTGAAAACGATACTCCGCTGGTTTGTTCCCCATCGCGAAGGGTCGTGTCCATTATTTCTATGTGGCGTTTCAAAAGACTAGCGGTTTTCAGCAAAAGCACTAATTTCTGATTTCATCGCTTGTAAATAATCGATGTCATCGAAACCATTCAATAAATTATTCTTCTTGTAGCCGTTAATCGCAAATTTCTCAGAAGCACCTGTTGCTGCTATAGTGATCGTTTGATCTGGAAGATTTACCACTAATTCCGCTTTCGGATCAGCTTCGATAGCTGTAAAAATCTCGTGTAAGAATTCAGGACTAACTTGTACTGGTAGTACACCCACGTTAATCGCATTCCCACGGAAAATATCCGCAAAGAAAGAAGAAACGACACAACGGAATCCATAATCATAGATAGCCCAAGCTGCGTGCTCGCGAGAAGAACCTGAACCGAAGTTCTTTCCTCCCACTAAAATCTGACCAGAATACGTCGGATTATTTAAAACGAAATCAGCCTTAGGGGCATCATTCTTATCATAACGCCAATCTCTAAATAGATTATCACCAAATCCTTTACGCTCCGTTGCTTTTAAGAAACGAGCAGGGATAATTTGGTCTGTATCCACATTCTCAATCGGAAGAGGTACAGCAGAACTTTTCAATATATTAAAACTATCGTAAGCCATAATGCTTTGTATTTATTCGATCTTATAAAAATTCTCTTGGGTCAGTTACCACACCCGTAATAGCAGCCGCTGCAGCGACTAATGGACTCGCTAATAAAGTACGAGATCCAGGACCTTGACGGCCTTCAAAATTACGATTAGACGTACTCACCGCATATTTACCTGCAGGAATCTTGTCATCATTCATTGCCAAACAAGCCGAGCAACCTGGTTGACGTAAAGCAAATCCAGCTTCAGTTAAGATATCGTAAATACCCTCTTCTCTAATTTGTGCTTCCACGATATGAGAACCAGGAACCACCCAAGCCGTCACGTGATCCGCTTTCTTACGGCCTTTCACAATCGATGCAAAAGCACGGAAGTCTTCGATACGACCATTCGTACAAGATCCAATGAATACATAATCCACTTTCTTACCGATCATTGAATCGTTTTGAGCAAAGCCCATATATTCTAATGATTTTTCATACGTCGCTACACCACCTTCCACATCTTCTGCATTCGGGATGTTTTTAGAGATACCCATACCCATACCCGGGTTAGTACCATACGTAATCATCGGTTCAATATCAGACGCTAAGAACGTGATTTCCTCATCAAAAGAGGCACCAGCATCTGTTTTCAAAGTTTTCCAATACGCTAACTGTTTGTCCCAATCCGCGCCTTTCGGTGCTAACTCACGACCTTCGATATAATCAAATGTAGTTTGATCTGGTGCAATCATTCCACCACGAGCACCCATCTCGATACTTAGGTTACAAACGGTCATACGACCTTCCATTGACATTTTCTCAAACACATCCCCAGCGTATTCTACGAAATAACCTGTAGCACCAGAAGTAGTTAATTTAGAGATAATGTACAAGGCTACGTCTTTTGGAGTAACTCCTTTACCTAAAGCTCCATTTACGTTAATACGCATTTTCTTAGGCTTAGGCTGCATAATGCATTGTGAAGAAAGTACCATCTCCACTTCAGAAGTACCAATACCAAATGCAATCGCACCGAATGCACCGTGTGTGGACGTGTGAGAGTCCCCACAAACAATCGTCATACCTGGTAATGTGATCCCATTTTCAGGCCCTACCACGTGAACAATTCCATTTTTAGGATTACAAAATCCCCAGGGTGAAATACCATATTTAGCGGTATTCTTCTCCAATTGCAACAATTGATTAGCTGAAAGAGGATCTTCAACCGGAAGATGTTGATTAATCGTGGGCGTATTATGATCCGCTGTCGCAAACGTACGCTCAGGGAATAACACACCAATACCACGTGTTTCAAGTCCTAAAAAAGCTACTGGGGATGTTACTTCGTGAATGAAGTGACGGTCGATGAAAAATACATCTGGACCATCCTCAATTTTACGAACAACATGTGAATCCCATACTTTATCAAATAAGGTGGAGGGGGAATTGCTCATTATATCAATTAGTTTTAAAGTCGCTATAATTATAATTAAGCTACAAAAATGGCGTTTTTTTTGCAAAAATGCAAAGTAAACAGGCTGTTAAATGTGAATTTTGCCAAATATTCTTCTGCTTAAAGTGAGGCACGAGGGATATAAACGAAAGGATTTTCGAATTTATTCCGCTCATTGGTAAGTACTAACTCTGCTGCCTTCCTACCCAAGGCTTCAAAATCTGTAGATATAGTTGAAATACCATCAAATAATAAACGCTTGATGGGTGTTTCATTGTAGGAAAGAATCCCAATATCCTTACCTAAGCGTAAACCTTGCACCCTTATTCGATCAAGCAAGGATATCAAATCATCTTCCATAACCGTAATATAGGCTTGACCTTTCTCTACATTTAAATCTGCCACCGATTCCACTACCTGGAAGTCAAAAGCGAAGTCACTACAAAAATGAATAAATCCTTGTACGATCTCTTTGGGATAATAGCTGGAGGCTGGAAAAATAAGCCGCAAAGATGGGTAGTTAACTAATCTATCTTTCGCTTCTTGTAGACTTTGGTAAATATCTTTTTCGAAATTCTCATACACCGCTCCAAATTTTCCTTGAACACCCGGCAAAAGCTTATCAACTAATATCAACTTATCTTTTGGCAATGAATTGATCAAATCAACCGCCATCTCCTCTCCTTCTAGAAAATGCGGAATCAAAACCATATGCGTATAATCCCGGTCGCGACTTTCGATAATTCTTTTCAGAAGATTAAAGTCATTATTGTAAATGTAAAAATCGATGGAACCCTGATCGCCAATGGACTGAACAAAAGCATCATAAATGATCTTCTTGTGGACACTTAATTTATTGAATAACAAAAAGATCTTTAAGTTACGAGGCACTTCATCGACCTTTATAAAAAAGCCTTTCCCGCGTATCGAATCAATAATACCTTGCTGCTTGAGGTAATTATACCCTTTTTCGACTGTAATTCGAGCCATATAATGCTCAAAACTTACCTCATTTATGGAAGGCAATAATTCTCCCTTCTTAATTTTCCCTTTTTGAATACCCTCAATAATAGCATTCGCTAATTGACGGTACTTAGGCGTAGAAGAAAATTCATCAATATGAATTAATGACAGCATTATTTAATCGAATTGCCGATTCCCACAATAATAACAGAAATCAAAATCACGACAATACCTCCTATTACCGTTCTCATGGTTTTCGAAGATACCCCTTTCCATTCTTTGAAATACAATCCCCAGAAATTAGATGTGATGATAATGGTTGCCATATGTAGAATCCAAGAGCTTGCTCCGTTTCCTAGTTTGCTCTCTCCCATTCCGTAAAAGAAGAATTGCAAGAACCAAGTCGTGCCAGCAACAGCGGCAAACAAATAATTCATTCGCAACGGCGCTGAAGCATTTAGGTAATCTCCAAAGGTCTTGTTGGAGAAATTCAAATACATACAATAGACAAAATTCGTTAAAAAGCCGCCCCAAAGCACTACAATAAAGATGACATTGTTTTGGAATAAAGGATCACATCCCTTCGCTACCGCCACATCTGCCATATCTTTACCCGCTTCAAGACCGAAGTTAAAGCAGGCAGAACACAAACCAGAAATGGTAGCCACTATTAAACCTTTCGTTAAACTAAACTCTTTAATAGTCTCTTGCTTTTGTTCTTGAGATAGCTCACCTTCTTTCATCATTCCAGCTTTCCCACACAAGAAAATACCGAAGACGCATACTACTATGCCTAACAAAACAACCTGACCACCCGTACTTCCTATAATCTGAGAAATAGTATCTCCTTCTATACCAGCAACTTCCCGGTAAATAGGGGGAACTAAAGCCCCGAAAATACTACATAAACTTAAAGCGATGGACATGCCTAAAGACATACCTAAATAACGCATCGCTAATCCAAAGGTCAAACCACCAATTCCCCAAAGAACGCCAAAAACGAATGTCCAGAAGAAAGTGCCTGAATCAATCGTTTGGATGATATTCATAAAATCAGGAATGGTTAACCAGGCAGCAAGAAGAGGAACGATCAACCAAGAAAAAACACCACCTATAATCCAAGCACTTTCCCAAGACCACACTTGAATCTTCCGATAAGGAATATAAAAACTGCCGGAAGCAAAGCCACCCAGTGAATGAAAGAAAAGACCTAAAATCGAACCCATTATCTCTTATTTAATTGTAAATGTATATGAACCACTTCCTATTCGAACTCTATCACCTGTTATTTCGACGCCATCTTGGTAACGTTTATTTGAACCAAAAGAAGGCAACATAACCGTTGCGGTCGTATTCACAGGAACCTCTACCTTAAGCGTAAATCCAGTCGTATTTACTGACCAATCTGTAGAAACTTTGCCATAAGGCGAATCTAATGCAGTTTTAGCAAAGGTCAATTTACCTCCTAATTCAGGCTTAATAACAATTTGCTTGTATCCCGCCCCATCGAATTCTTCCGTATCAATTCCACCAATGGTACGGTACATCCAATCGCCAATCGCACCATAAGCATAATGATTAAAAGAAGTCATACTTGGATCTTGGAACGTACTATCAGGCTTCATCGAATCCCAACGCTCCCAAATTGTCGTCGCACCATGTGCCTTCACAGGATATAACCAGGATGGATAAGTATCCTGTAGTAATAAAGCGTAAGCCACATCATTTCGACCATATCGAGTTAATACAGGGTTTAAAAACGGCGTCCCTAAAAATCCAGTAGTTAAATGGTAATTATAACTTTTGATATTCGTGACTAAACGTTCCAATGCTGCCTGACGCAAATGACCAGGTATCATATCAAATTGCAAGGCTAAAATATAAGCCGTCTGCGTATCTGAAATCAATCGACCGTTAGCTGTCATAAATTCTTTTTGAAACTGCAATTTGATACGATCTTGCAGCTTTTCCCATTCCTTATAATCTTCAGTCTTGCCTAGAATTCGAGCCGTTTTAATCATTAATTCAGTATTGTAGGCAAAAAAGCATTGAGCCACTAAATAATTATCAGTCACCGCTGACTTCTGCCCAATCATCCCTTTCGAATCATCCACGCGATAAGAAAGCCAATCCGCAAATTGAAATCCAGTATTCCATAAATCATTTTTAGCTACACTTCGTACATAATTCAGATACGCTTTCATACTCTCATATTGATTCTCTAAAATCTGTCTATCACCGTAGGTAGTATAGATATTATAAGGAATGATTATACTCGCATCTGACCAGCCGGCAGCTCCATTTTGAGCCTCTGGACCTGCATTCGGCTTATTTAAGATATCAGGTATGACAAAAGGGACAGCTCCATTCGGAAATTGATCTGCTTTCACATCTTTTAACCATTTGGCAAAAAACTGATTTACATTAAAGTTAAACGAGGCGGTGCGCGAAAATACTTCCGCATCCCCCGTCCAACCTAAACGCTCATCTCGCTGAGGGCAGTCTGTAGGTACATCTAGGAAATTCCCTTTTTGACCCCATCGAATATTGGATTGTAATTGATTTAACAATGGGTTGCTGGTTTCAAAAGACCCCGTCGGAGTCATGTTTGAATGCAGGGCAATTGCCTGATAATCCGCTGGATTAACCACAATTCCATCAACCTGTACATATCGGAAGCCATAGAAAGTATAATGAGGCTCTATTTCCTGTACATCCCCATTTAACTCATAGGTAGCTAGGGCTTTTGCAGAACGAAGGTTTTCAAAATAGGGCTCACCCTTCTTATCCAACATCTCGACATGGCGCAATACCACTTTTTGACCTGGTGAACCTTTCACTTTTAATTTAACCCAACCTACAATGTTTTGGCCAAAATCAAGGATTGTATTCCCCTTAGGACTCTTTAACACCTTTTTAACTGACAGAACCTCCTGTTTCTTAATTGGCTCATTAATTTGCGCAGTTAACACGTCAAAATTAGATTGAATTTCTTTTACTTGACCCATTGGTTTCCATACCAAGCGCGTATCTTGATGCTCCCCATCATAAATTTCAGAGGAGACGATATTGCCAAAACCTATTTGCCAATTTCCATCTGAAACAACTGTTTCGGATGTCCCATCCAAATATTTAATTTCTAATTGCCAAAGCAGAGCGGTCGTTGTGCCATAATAATTCTGATTATTTTGCCAGCCAAGTCTAGACCGGAACCATCCACTTCCTAGCTGTACAGAAATATCATTAAGACCTTGTTTTAGTTGACCTGTTAAATCATATACTTGGTATTGTAAATGCTTATTATAACTCGTCCAACCTGGATTTAAATAGGAATCACCTACTCTAGTCCCATTTACAGTTGCTTCATATGCTCCCTTCGCTGTCACAAATGCTCTTGCACTTTGCACCTTTTTGTTGACACGAAATAGATGCTTAAAGACCGGAACTTTTCCGTTTACCGTATCACCTGCTAAACCTGAAGTGATCCATTTCGCTTTCCAATCTTCTTTATTCAATAATCCCGTAGAAAACGAAGTGGTTACGATTTTACTAGGCTTACCTCCACTATTCCAAACCTGCACTTTTGCAGAATAAGTAGAATTACTTTGAAGATTTTCACCTGCATAGGCTACAAATAAGGAGCTAGAGGAATTAACTTTTCCACTATTCCAAACTTGACTCTTACCTTTAAATACTTGAATGGAATAGGCTGATTGTGATTCATTTCGATTTAGTGAACTTAATTTCCATGAAAAACGAGGTGTTGAAACTCCAACACCAATTGGATTAATTTGATTTTCAACAGAAATTGATTGAATAGAAATCTGAGAGAGCAGACCAAAAGGCAATAGTAGGCCTATTAAGACAAATAATTTCATTTATGTAAGGTTTAGAGCTAAAATCACACTAAACTAGTATTATAAAATGAATTTTAAACCTTTCAATACTCTAGTTGGCACACCATTAC
>JBMSJH010000077.1:0-8842 GCA_049418705.1 Aquirufa sp. | reverse complement strand
GAGTCACCAGGAGTTTGGGGGGAGAGCGGTGGCCCAGCAAACCATGACAGGCACGAATGAACATGCCACCCACGTGGCAGGTATTTTAGTAGCTGGGGGAATTAGTCCATCTGCTAAAGGAATGGCTTACGAGGCGGATTTGAAGTTTTGGGACTATTCAAATGACAATTCAGAAATATCAACGGCATCTACCTCTTTGCTGATTAGTAATCACTCTTACGGTTACCAAGCGGGTTGGGTATACGACGAGACGAAGAAAAAATGGCAGTGGTGGGGTAATGATGCGGTAAATGCATTTGAAGACTATAAGTTTGGCCTGTATGATGCGAATACCCAAACCTGGGATCGCATTGCCTACAATGCCCCTAATTACCTGATTGTCAAGTCCGCAGGCAATAGCCGTAACGAAAATGGTCTGGCTTCAGGAGAATACTATTACCTGAAAACTTCCACCGATTCCTCTAACAAAGCTCGTGCAAAAAACGATGGCTATGATATTATATCTACCTCAGGGACTGCGAAAAACATTCTTACGGTGGGTGCAGCGTCTATTTCTTCGCTAATTCCCACGAAGGCTTCCGAAGTTACCTTATCTAGTTTTACGAGCTGGGGGCCAACGGATGATGGCAGAATTAAGCCAGACGTGATGGCTATCGGTACCAGTATGTTCTCCACAGGAAATGCGAATGATAAGAGTTATATCACCCAAAGCGGCACCTCTATGTCCTCCCCCCAAGCGGCAGGCTCCTTGTATTTGCTTCAACAATTATACAATCGTCTAAATAAAAATACATTTATGCTAGCATCCACCCTGAAAGCGGTGGCCATCCATACCGCGCTGGATATGGAAGCGGTGGGTCCAGACTACAAAACGGGTTGGGGACTCATTCAACTGGATAAGGCAGCTGATTTAATTAAAAATACGGGCAACTCCCATCTTTTGACTGAAGGTAAATTAGCTCAAGGGGCGACGAAAACCTATACCTTTACCGCTTCGGGAAATGGTCCATTACGCGTCACTATGGCATGGACGGATCCTGAAGCGAGCACTTCTTCTACTTTAAATGACCGAACACCTCGTTTAGTTAACGATCTCGATATTCGCTTAACGAGCGGATCATCTACCTTCCAACCTTTCCTGTTGGACCCAGCCAGTCCAGAAGCCTTGGCGGTCAGAGGGGATAATATTCGGGATAATGTGGAACAAATTTTGGTTCCTAATACACTTCCTGGCCAAACCTTTACGCTGACGGTAAGTCACAAAGGAACCCTGAGAAATAGCAATCAAGACTATGGTTTAGCTGTTTCAGGAATTGGGGGGCCAGCTTATTGTGACGTGGCACCAAGTAGTGTATCGACAGACTTCAAGACATTTAGCTTAGGAGCATCGAAGGATTCGACTGGATTAAATCCGGTATTTACTGCTGAATTAGGAGCGAATGTTCCAGTAAACTTCAGTTTCGCGGGTAGCAACGCGAAAAAAATACGCTTATATGCAGACTGGAATCAGGATGGTGATTTCGCTGATACAGGGGAGGAATTATACAATTCTTTGAATAGCGGTTCAACGATTAGCATTCCTAGCACCCTGAAGCAAGATAATTATTACCGCTTGCGCTGGGTAGCGGTCAGTGGATCAGGCGAGGCTCTTTCTTGTGGTCCAGTGAGTGCGGGGGAGACGAAAGACTATGCCTTGCAGATACTACAAGCCTCGAAAGACTTTAGTGCTGTTTCCATCACACAAGCAACGGCTGGATTTTGCGAAAGCAATGGCCCTACGAATTTCATTGCGCGCATCAAAAATGTAGGCGCATTAACCCAAACGAATATACCGGTCCTTTTGGAGATCAAGTCCGGCACCACCTTAGTGGGCACGGCCACAGGAACCATCAGCAGCCTAGCCTCGAGTAGAGAGACTGATGTGAATCTGACGGGAAATGCCACATTAGCTGCTGGAACGACTTATTCATTTACGTTGAAAACACAATTAACGGGTGATCAAAATAGTGTGAATGACTCTTTTGTCCTCAACAAAACGATTGAAAGCCCTACTGCTCCTGTGGTGACAGGTACCATTTGTAGTGGTTCCACCGAATTGAGCTTATCGGCGACAAATGGTAGTCCGCTTTGGTACAATGGGAATACCTTTCTAGGGGCTGGCGCGAACTTAAAGACACCGTCCACCGGGACTTTTTATGCGGCATTTGATAATTTGAATATGACGATGGGGCCAGCGACAAAGGCGGCCTTTGGCGGAGGATCCTATTATGGCAATTTTGGCCCTGAACCCATATTTGCAGTGACTCAACCGACTATTTTAGAATCAGCTACGGTTTATATTGGCACTTCGGGAACTGTTACTTTCGGGATTTTTGACAAAGAAACAGGGGAATTAGTGGCCTCGGTTACGAAGGATTTAACGGCGACACGTACTTCTGCAAATTCAACGACGATCAACAGTCAATTAATTGATGACAAAAACGATCCCGGGCAAAAAGTCATTTTAAATCTTCCTTTCCCTAAGGCGGGGAATTATATTTTGTCCCACGCTTGCTCAAACGGTGCGTCCATTTTCCGTAGCAACAGGACGGCGGCAGATACGGTGAATGCCCCTACGAATATCGGATATCCATATGCTATTCCGGGAGTCATCAAATTAACGGGAGCACTCTTCAATGGTGGCGAAATTCAATCCGGCTTTTATTATTTGTATGGAATGAAGTTCAAATCCTACGCTTGCCCTAGCCAGCGAGTAGCCGTAACAGTCACAACCGGTGAAAGTCCTGTGGTGACGGTTAGTCCAACTGGGGCTTCCACGGTTTGTTTAGGCGACAAAATCACCTTAACAGGTACCGCTGCCTCGGGAACTCCTAGCTACCAATGGTTTAAGAATGGAACAGCCATCGCCGGTGCAACGACGAATAAATTAGAGGTAAGTACCTCCGGCGTATACACGTTGAATTCTAGCTTTAATGGCATTTGCCCTGTTTTATCACCGGCATCAACGGTAACAGCATCTACCCCGTTGGAACCACTTATCACCTTTAATCAAGGCGTTTTAACGACTTCGGCTGGTACAGATATTCAGTGGTATTTGAATGATGTGGCCATCAGTGGGGCAACAGCGACGACCTATAAGCCGACGGCTAATGGTGTTTATAAAGTTAAATTACGCGATGTAAATGGCTGCTTAGCCTCTGCCAGCTATGGTATTACGATCTTAGCGGTGACGGCAGATAATCCATTTACCACGCTCTATGCATTCCCGAATCCGGCAACAAATGAATTATACATTGGTATTCCGAATACTATTTCGGCTTCGAAAATTCGCGTTCGACTGACAGATATGCAGGGTAAAGAGATTAAAGAGTATAGAGTGGAGAGTAGAGATAATCGATTAATGATCGATATTTCTGGCTTATCTGCAGGAAATTACGTGATTAGCTTCCCTGAACTAGATGGAGAGGCTTCGATTAAGTTCCAGAAGAACTAATTATTTTTTAGTCCAAACAAAGATCATCCGAGGCGACTCTAACTCATCAAATGCTGATAAGTTATAGTCGCCTTTTAGGTCGACTAAACTCAAACCCGCTTTTGCAGCGTAAGAGACAAAATCATTCTTTGCAACTAATTCCACTTTCTCCACAAACGAATAGGATTTCCCTTGATCGCTAAAGTCAATGGACTTGTACAAATACCCTTTTTCAGACCAACGTTTGATGTGAAATGAAATCCCTTCACGCTCTATTGTTTCGACAGGAACTAAATTCGCTAAGACATGGGTGGGATTGAAGAAATCCAAAACTAAAATGCCACCGTCTTTTAGGCCGCCAGAAAAGGTGTCGAAGGCTTTTTGGTTATCCTGTTGATCATCAAAATACCCAAAACTCGTGAAGAAATTAAAGATCGCATCGTACTGATTTTGCAAAGGCAAGGCCTCGCGCAAATCGTGGACAAAAAAGAGGAGATCCTTGTTTTCGAAGGCCTGAGCGGCTTCGATGTTAGACGGAGATAAATCAAAGGCGTCTACGACGAAACCTAGACTTTGTAGCGTAATCGCGTGGCGACCTTTCCCACAGGCAGCGTCTAATACACGGGAACCAGGGGCTAATTGTAGCTTTTCTTGAAGTGAGGAAATAAAGCGAGCAGCTTCAGATTCATCTCGCTTTGCATACAGAATATGGTAATAAGGAGAATCAAACCAGGCACTAAACCACTCTTTATCCTCCATTATTTGCGAATGCTTACATTCGTTAAGAAATCTTGGTAAGCTAAGGCAATACCTTCTTTCAACTCAATTTTATGTTTCCAGCCTAAGCCATGTAACTTAGACACATCCATTAGCTTGCGAGGTGTTCCATCAGGACGATTGGTATCCCATTGAATGCTTCCTTCAAATCCGACGATTCCCTTTACCGTTTCAGCTAATTCTTTAATAGTTACGTCGATTCCAGTTCCGATATTGACTAATTCTGAATCACTGTAGGTCTCCATCAAATAGACGCAAGCTTCCGCTAGGTCATCGGCATGTAAAAATTCGCGCATAGGTGATCCTGATCCCCAAAGCGTCATGGAGGCATCCCCACGTTCTTTGGCCTCATGAAACTTGCGAATCATCGCAGGCAAAACGTGTGAATTTTCTAAATCATAATTATCGTTAGGGCCATACAAATTTGTAGGCATTACGGAGATGAAATCACAGCCATATTGTGCGCGGTAGGCTTCACACATTTTAATGCCGGCAATTTTAGCGATGGCATACGGCTCGTTCGTTTCCTCTAAATAGCCACTTAACAAATAAGACTCTTTTAACGGCTGAGGAGCTAATTTAGGGTAAATGCAGGAAGAACCTAAGAACTGTAGTTTCTTTACTTTATGGATGAAAGAAGCGTGGATGATGTTGTTTTGTATGGCCAAATTCTCATACAAGAAATCTGCGCGGTAGGTATTGTTCGCAACGATTCCTCCTACTTTAGCTGCGGCTAAAAACACATAATCTGGTTTTTCGGCAGCGAAGAATTCGGCTACTTTTACCTGATCACGTAGATCTAATTCCGCTGAGGTTTTTAACAACAAATTCGTGTACCCTAGGCTCTGTAATTTTCGAACGATCGCGGAGCCCACCATTCCGCGGTGACCTGCTACGTATATTTTTGCTTCTTTTTCCAATGAATTAATCGACTTAAGACTCTAAAAAATCCTTGCAAAAATACACAAAGTCCGTCAGGTAATAAGTTTAATTCGTAGTTTTGGGAAATATTTTTAGGTCTTACCTATGATTTTGCGCGTCCTACATTTCGGATTTTTACTTTGTTTGAACCTTTGCGTTCAAGCACAGAATCGCGCTATTACAACGAACAAACCTTTGATAGACACCTCTGTTCACGAAAAAGGCTTATTTAATGGTCGATTTTCCTCTGGATTAGAAGGCAAGGTGGAAGAGGCGAAGAAATTCAAAGAAGATAGCAAGGCATTTATTGAAAGTCTAGGCGTAAAAGATTTAGGCAAAAAAATAGTCAAGACCGCTAAGAAAAAACTGCAACCACGCGACGAATACGCCGGCATCAAAACGGAACACAAATTAGGGAATTATGGTAGCGGAGTTCGGATGACGGTGGAAGAGGTACATGTGGTGAAATATGTCGAGGATGAGGTCCTAAGTCCTTATTCGCAAGAAATAAGCATCTTCGATCCAGCACAATCGCGGGTTGTCACCATCCCTTTGAAGGACGCAAAAAATGCACAAATCTGCCATGGCCCCTTTAAAAAATACGTCAACCAAAAACTGATCGAAGAGGGTTTTTATTACATGGGTGTGAAAGATGGGCGTTGGGAAAATTATAGTTCAGAGAATGAACTCGAGAACAAGGTATATTACGAAAAGGGCTTCACCGCGGGTTCCATCATACATTATTACGATGCTTCGAAGAAAAAAATACAAGAAGTTATTCCCCGTTTCTATGGCAAAATCCGAGGCCCCTATTATGCTTTCTCCCCGAATGGTAGTTTGAAAGAGGATGGCCGATTGGACGATAGTGTGAAGGTGGGTCGTTGGAGAGAATACCACGAAGTAGGAAGTGGAGGTCGTTTAAAGAAAGAATGGAGATACGGTAAAGATAAGTTTGATACGACTGAACCCCTCTTAATTCAGGAGCGCGATCAGCAATCTAAGATTATTTTTCAAACGAAAGAACCGATCTCTCAACACAAACCGACGAATGTTCCTCCGATGGACTCAGATGATGACGAAGATTCCGAAGAAGATGATTCTACCAAAGAAGCGAATTTAGTGCGAACTGATCTTGCTTCCATTTACCAGCCATTTTTAACTATTCATACCCCGGCAGACTTCCATCCGGCTTTGTCCACTGGTTTTATAAATGCCCCGCAAACACCCCCTGATTTCGTTTTTTAATTTCGATCTATTAGTCATTAATTAAACAACATCACATGAAACAATCAGAATACATTCAATCCTTCTTGAAGGGGGATTGGAAATCAGGAATAGCGGTCTTTTTAGTTGCTCTTCCACTTTGCTTAGGAATTGCGCTTGCCTCAGGAGCGCCCTTATTAGCTGGCCTTGTGGCTGGTATCATCGGAGGTACCGTAGTCTCTCTTTTATCCGGATCTGAATTATCCGTGAGTGGACCTGCTGCAGGTTTAACCATCATTGTGGCAAACGCCATCACAGATTTAGGTTCATTCCCCGGCTTTTTAGTAGCTGTCATTCTTGCAGGTGGAATTCAAATAATTTTAGGTTTACTGAAGCTAGGAAAAATCGGGGGATTCTTTCCTTCTTCTGTTATACGAGGCATGCTCGTTGCCATCGGAATTGTGATTATTTTGAAGCAGATTCCACATGCCATCGGAGATGATTTGGACTTTATTGGCGAGTTTGAATTTGACCAAAAAGATGGAGAAAATACCTTCTCAGAAATCCTAAAATCCCTAGCGGACATTAAAATAGGGGCCTTATTGATTTCGTTGATTGGTCTTGTTATTCTGTTTTCATGGACAAAATTAGGAGAGACAATCAAGTGGATGAATGCATTACCTGCTTCCTTATTCGTGGTATTAACGGGTGTGGCGATCAATGAAAGCTTCCCATTTTGGGCGTCAGATTGGTTCCTGGGAAATTCAAAAGACCACATGGTAAACCTACCTATTTTCGCATCAAGTAGCGAAATTTGGAGCGGATTGGTTTCTCCCGATTGGACATTTATTTCAAATCCAAAGGTATACTCCATCGCCTTTACCTTAGCCATCGTGGCTACCTTAGAATCTCTACTTTCGTTAGAGGCCAGTGATTCTTTGGACCCATTAAAGCGTATTTCTTCTCCCGATAGAGAGCTATTAGCCCAAGGAACTGGTAATATAGTCAGTGGATTATTAGGCGGCCTACCGATCACATCCGTTATCGTCAGATCCTCTACGAATATTTATGCGGGTGGTAAGACGCGGATGTCGGGATTCTTCCATGGAATTCTCTTACTAGTGGCAGTGCTTTTGCTTCCGCTTTATTTAAATAAAATCCCTTTGGCCTGCTTAGCGAGCATTTTATTGTACACGGGATATAAACTAGCACATCCGAAAGAGTTCAAGAAGGTGATTGCTGAAGGCTGGAAACAATGGGTGCCGTTTTTGGTTACAGTGGCAGTTGTTGTGGGAGTAGATTTGTTATGGGGAATATTTGTCGGGACCCTGGTCGGATTAGTTTTTGTGATGATCACGAATTTCACTTCGGTATTCTCGGTATTTAAAAACGGGAATGAAGTATTGATTAAGTTCCAAAAGGACGTAACTTTCTTGCACAAGATGTCGCTAAAGGAGACCTTAAGAAAGATCCCTGCGGGTTCTGAAGTGTTTATTGATATTTCCAAAGTGCACTTCATGGATCACGACATCAAACTTATCATTGACGAATTCATTGCCACCGCAAGCGAAAGAGGCATCGAGGCAGACCTTAAAATGAAAAAAATATGAAAGAATATAAAAAATTACTCTTAAGCAATAAGGCTTGGGCGAGCGAACGTTTAGAGCTCGACCCTACTTATTTCGATAATTTATCGAAGGATCAGAATCCTTTATTCTTGTGGATTGGGTGTGCAGATAGCCGTGTTCCTGCAGAGGAAATCACCCATGCGGATCCAGGTGACATTTTCGTCCACCGAAATGTGGCGAATATGGTCGTTCATACCGATATTAACTTATTATCCGTATTGCAATATGCAGTCGAGGTTTTAGAGGTAAAGCACATCATCGTGTGTGGCCACTATAATTGCGGTGGGGTAAAAGCGGCGATGACGAACCATGATTTTGGTTTAATCAATAAATGGTTGCGTAATATCAAGGAGGTTTACGAAAAGCACTATAAAGATCTGCACGATATTACAGATGAAACGGCTCGATTCAATAAATTAGTCGAGTTGAACGTCGCAGAGCAGATCCAAAACCTAGCGAAAACAACCATCGTCCAAAAAGCCTGGGAAAAACGACAATTCCCTCACCTTCACGGATGGGTATTTGATATCCACCATGGCGAGATTAAAGAGGTGTTGAATATCAACGCCGGCGAGTGGACCAGCCCCGTTTTTCATTACGATTTTTAACAAAAAAAGAGGGGCCGCTGCGCGGCCCCTCTTTTTTTTCCTGCTCTAAAAAGCTAGACAGTCGTCTTGATTTTCAATTCATCTAACTGCGCTTGCGCCAGTGGAGATGGTGAATCGATCATGACATCACGTCCCGCATTGTTCTTAGGGAAAGCGATGTAATCGCGAATCGAATCTGTTCCTCCGAATAGCGAGCAAAGACGGTCAAATCCAAAGGCTAATCCTCCGTGTGG
>JBMSJH010000076.1:0-8889 GCA_049418705.1 Aquirufa sp. | reverse complement strand
CAGCAGAATAATTAACTATTAGATAAAACAAGAAATGGGACAAAAAATTAACCCCGTTGGATTAAGATTAGGTATCGTAAGAGGTTGGGATTCTAACTGGTACGGTGGCAAGACATTTGCTGATAAGCTTGTTGAAGACGAGAAAATCAGAAAATACGTAGCAGCTCGTATTCCAAAGGGATCTATCTCTAAAGTTATTATTGAGCGTACCTTAAAGCGCATTACCTTGACAATTAACACGGCTCGTGCTGGTGTGGTTATCGGTAAGCAAGGTGCTGAGGTAGACAAGGTAAAAGAAGAGTTAAAGAAAATCACTGGTAAGGATGTTCAAATCAACATCTTTGAGATTAAGCGTCCAGAAATCGATGCGAAATTAATCGGTGAAGCAATTGCTCAACAATTACAAGCTCGTATTTCATTCCGTCGTGCAATGAAGCAAGCTATCGCTTCTGCGATGCGTGTAGGTGCACAAGGAATTAAATTAAAATTATCAGGTCGTTTAGGTGGTGCTGAAATGGCACGTTCTGAAGGATACAAAGAAGGACGTATTCCTCTTCATACGCTTCGTGCGGATGTTGATTACGCTATCTCTGAAGCTTTAACTGTTTACGGAAAGATCGGTATCAAAGTATGGGTATTCCGTGGAGAAGTTTTCGGCAAGCCAGATTTATCTCCTAATGCAAACATGGGATTACAATCAACTGCAGCGGATTCTCGCGGTGGTGATCGTGGACCTCGTGGACGTGGTGATGACCGTGGTCGTGGCCGTCGTCCAGAAGGAGCAGATCAAGGTGGTGACCGTAACAAACCAGGTGCTGGCGGTGCGAACCGTGGCCGTGGTGGAAAGCGATAAAATATATTTGAATTAGATATTAGACTTATAAGAAGATGTTACAACCAAAAAGAACGAAATTTCGTAAGCAACAAAAAGGTCGCGTAAGAGGTGTTGCAACCCGTGGCCACGAGATTGATTTTGGATCATTCGCTATTAAATCTTTAGAGCCAGGTCGTATCACAGCTCGTCAAATTGAAGCAGCTCGTATCTCGGTAACCCGTGCTATGAAACGTGAAGGACAAGTTTGGATCCGTGTTTTCCCTGATAAACCTATCACTAAGAAGCCTGCAGAGGTTCGTATGGGTAAGGGTAAAGGTGCTCCAGAATATTGGGTAGCTAATGTTCGTCCAGGAACTATTTTGTTTGAATCGGCAGGGGTTCCTTTGGCGATCGCTCAAGAAGCTTTACGTTTAGCGGCACAAAAATTGCCAATGCGTACGAAGTTTGTAGTTCGTAGAGATTATTCAGAATAGGATATTAGACCTACAGTTTAATACATCCAAATAACATTGTTATGAAAAACGCAGAAATACAAAAATTAGGAGTTGAAGAATTGAAGAAGCAGATTGCTGCTGAGCAAGAGAATATCTCTCGTTTGAAATTAGCTCACGCTATTTCACCGATTGAGAATCCAATGCGCATTCGTCAAAACCGCAAATTGATCGCGAAGTTAGAAACTGCTCTAAGCGCGGCAACAAAAGCTTAATTTAATTAATTTTTAATAGGCCGGTTCAAATACGCTATCGGCCAATTGTTTAACAAGTAATCCAACAACCATGGAAGAAAGAAATCTAAGAAAAGTTAGAATTGGGAAAGTGGTAAGTAACAAGATGGACAAGTCTATCACGTTAACAGTTGACCGTAAGGTAAAACACCCATTGTACGGAAAGTTCGTACAGAAGACTACTAAATTGATGGCTCACGACGAGAATAACGAGTGTGGCATCGGTGATACAGTTAAAGTAATGGAAACACGCCCTCTTTCGAAGAACAAGTGTTGGAGATTAATAGAAATCGTCGCTAAAGCGAAGTAATTCTATATTGTTATACAAAATTTAAAATTTAAAGATCAAATATAATGTTACAGCAAGAATCAAGATTGGGTGTAGCGGATAATTCTGGAGCAAAAGAAGTTTTAGTCATTCGCGTATTAGGCGGTACTGGCAAAAGATACGCTTCTATTGGAGATAAAATTGTCGTTTCTGTGAAGTCAGCACTTTCTTCTTCTAACATGAAGAAAGGAACCGTTTCAAGAGCAGTAGTTGTTCGTGTGAAGAAAGAAATTCGTCGTAAAGATGGTTCTTATATTCGTTTCGAAGATAACGCAGCCGTTTTATTAAACGCAAATGATGAGCCGAGAGGAACTCGTATTTTCGGGCCAGTTGCGCGTGAGTTGCGTGATGCAGGATTCATGAAAATTGTTTCCCTAGCCCCTGAAGTTTTATAATTAGATGAGATATTGGGTGAACCCAATTTAATAATCATACAATGGAAAAAAATACAAGTAAACCAGCAAAATTGCACGTTAAAAAAGGAGATACTGTTCAAGTGATCGCAGGTAATGCGAAAGGCAAGACAGGTGTAATCACTCAAGTGATCGTTGAAAAATCTCGTGCAATCGTAGAAGGAGCAAACTTGCAAACTAAGCACGTTAAGCCATCTGCAGCTAATCCTCAAGGAGGAATCGAAAAGCGTGAAGGTTCAATCCACATCTCTAACCTAATGGTTGTAGAAAATGGAAAGCCTGTACGTACAGGTCGTAAATTGAACGAGAAGGGTAAATTACAACGCTATTCTAAAGCGACTGGTAAATTTATCGCATAATTAGAACTTAACCGTGGGTCGGAAATCCACAAAATATACTACAATGGCAGTACCTAGATTAAAAGAACGTTTTGTTAAGGAGGTTGTACCAAGCTTAAAAGAAAAGTTTCAGTACAAGTCTATCATGCAAGTGCCTAAGATTACTAAAATCGTAATCAACAAGGGTGTTGGAGCCGCAGTGTCGGATAAGAAATTAATCGATATCGCTATCGAAGAAATCACGCAAATCGCTGGTCAAAAAGCGGTAGCAACGATCTCTAAGAAAGCTATCTCGAACTTTAAGTTACGTGAAGATATGCCTATCGGTGTTAAAGTTACGTTACGTGGAGATCGTATGTACGAATTCTTAGATCGTTTGACAACAGTTTCTTTAGCACGTGTTCGTGACTTTAAAGGAATTTCTGAAAAAGGATTTGATGGTCGTGGAAACTATACATTAGGGGTTAAAGAGCAAATCATCTTCCCTGAAATTTCAATCGATAAAGTAAGCAAAATCTCGGGTATGGATATCACGTTTGTGACGACAGCCTCAACAGATGAAGAAGCTTTCGCTTTATTAGCAGCGGTTGGAATGCCTTTTGCAAATCAAAAAAAATAAATAGCCCTTTAGGCTTTCATAAAAACCTTTAAATTTTTACAAAATGGCTAAAGAGTCAGTAAAAGCAAGAGAAAGAAAACGCGAAGCAGCAGTTGCAAAATATGCAGTGAAGCGCGCAGCTTTAAAAGCAGCTGGAGATTACGTTGGATTGGATAAACTTCCAAAAAATGCATCTCCTGTACGTTTACACAACCGTTGTAAATTAACAGGACGTCCTCGTGGATATATGCGTAAGTTCGGTATTAGCCGTGTTACGTTCCGTGAAATGGCATCCAATGGTTTGATTCCAGGTGTAACTAAATCAAGCTGGTAATATTATTTGATTAATTAAATTCATTTTTGTAATTTTGCAGGCCCATTTTAAAAGACCTGCGGCAAATTTAAAAACAATGACAGATCCAATAGCAGATTATTTAACCCGATTGAGAAATGCCTTGAAGGCACGCCATAGGGTAGTTGAAATTCCTGCTTCCAACATTAAAAAGGAAATTACGAAAGTACTTTTTGATAAAGGATACATTTCAAACTATAAATTCGATGATTCATCCGTACAGGGAACCATCAAAATTGCGTTGAAATACAACTCAGTTACGAAGCAACCTGCTATCGTTAACTTGACTCGTGTTTCTAAGCCAGGTCTTCGTAAATACAATGGTGCTGAAGAGTTACCACGCGTATTGAACGGATTAGGTATTGCTATCTTATCTACTTCTAAGGGAGTAATTACAGATAAAGAAGCTCGTACTTTACACGTAGGTGGAGAAGTACTTTGTTACGTATATTAATTTTTGTTTCACGCTGAAAGGGGAGCAATCTCGGAATTTAAGCTATAATTTATTACAATGTCAAGAATTGGAAATAAGATTATCACCATCCCTGCAGGAGTAACTGTAGAAGTGAGTGCTGGTAATTTAGTGACAGTGAAAGGACCTAAAGGAACTTTGTCACAACAAATTGATCAAGATATCATCGTTAACATCGAAGATGGCGTTTTGACTGTGGCTCGTCCAACAGAACAAAAACGTCACAAAGCGATGCACGGTTTATATCGTTCATTGATCAACAACATGGTCGTGGGTGTGAGTGAAGGTTACCAAAAAGATTTGGAAATCATCGGGGTTGGTTACAAGGCCGCAAATCAAGGAAATATTTTAGAATTAAGCTTGGGATACTCTCACGCGATTTTTATGTCGATTCCTGCTGAAGTTTCTGTTGCAACTGCAATGGAAAAAGGTAAGAATCCTATGGTTACTTTGAAATCTATTGACAAGCAATTGATTGGTCAAGTAGCTGCGAAAATCAAGTCTCTACGTCCAGTTGAACCATACAAGGGTAAAGGTGTTCGTTTCTTAGGAGAGCAAGTACGTCGTAAAGCTGGTAAAGCAGGCGGTAAAAAATAAATTATAAGCGTGGGCCGGAAATCCACACAAACAAGTTAACAAATGGCAACAACCAAAAATTTACGCAGAACCCGCATTAAACGTGCGATTCGCGCTAAGATTGCAGGAACAGCGGAGCGTCCGCGTTTAACTGTATATCGCTCTAATTCTGCATTGTATGCACAATTAGTAGATGATTTAGCTGGTAAGACTATCATGTCAGCTACTTCTTACACAAAAGATAAAGTGAATAACAATATTGAAGCTGCAAAGTCAGTAGGTTTAGCTATCGCTGCAAAAGCGAAGGCGGCTGGAATTGAGAAGGTAGTTTTTGACCGTAACGGTTATTTGTATCACGGAAGAATTAAATCATTAGCTGAAGGTGCTCGCGAGGGTGGCTTACAATTTTAAGAAATAGATATGTCGCATTTACAAGCAAAACCAATAAAGGTTAACGAAGGTGAGTTGAAGGAGAAAGTAGTAGCCATCAACCGTGTTGCAAAAGTAGTTAAAGGTGGTCGTCGTTTTAGTTTCTCAGCAATCGTTGTCGTAGGTGACGGTGCTGGTATCGTAGGATACGGTTTAGGAAAAGCAAACGAGGTAACTGACGCGATCACAAAAGGTATCGAAGACGCTAAGAAAAACTTATTCCAAATTCCTTTGTTGAAGAACACAGTTCCTCACGAGCAATTAGGTAAATTCTCAGGTGGTTTCGTTTTAATTAAGCCAGCTGCTCCAGGTACAGGATTGATCGCCGGTGGTGCGATGCGTGCCGTGTTAGAGTCAGTAGGTGTGCATGATGTCTTAGCTAAGTCTAAAGGATCATCTAACCCACACAACGTAGTGAAGGCAACCATCGATGCATTAGTGAAGATGAGAGCTCCACACTCAGTAGCATTCCAACGTGGAATCTCTGTTGCTAAAGTATTTAATGGATAATCAGAGCGCGTAAGCCTCTCTAATAGAACATACAATGTCTAAAGTTAAAATTACTCAAGTTAAAAGTGCAATTAAGCGCCCGGAAGTACAGAAGCGTACGATCCAAGCTTTGGGATTAGGTAAAATCCGTAAGAGTGTTGAGGTTGAATTGAATCCAGCAATTGCAGGTATGATTCGTGCCGTAAACCACTTAATTGTAGTTGAAAATATTTAATTAACATGCGAGTTGCTGGAAACAGCAGCGCTAAGCCCCAATTAGAATGAAATTATCATCGTTAAAGCCTGCTGAAGGCTCAGTAAAAGTTAGAAAAAGAGTTGGTCGTGGTCAAGGTTCTGGATTAGGTGGAACTTCTGCTCGTGGTCACAAAGGTGCTCAATCTCGTTCAGGTTATTCTCGTAAGAGAGGATTTGAAGGTGGTCAGATGCCATTACAACGTCGTGTTCCTAAGTTTGGTTTCAAGAACCACAACCGTGTAGAATACAAAGCAATCAACTTAGATACTTTACAAGCATTAGCTGATTCAATCGGAACTAAGGTGATTACATTTGAAACACTTTACACAAATGGTCTTGTTTCTAAGTCTGACTTAGTGAAGATTTTATCACGTGGATCTGTAACAACTGCGTTAGAGGTTACTGTAAAAGGTTTCTCAGGTGCTGCTAAAGCTGCGATTGAAGCGGCAGGCGGTAAAGCAATTGTTGGTTAATCCTCTATTCTAATCGAATGAACAAGTTAATAACAACTTTCAAGCATATTTTCTCAATCGAGGAGTTAAGAGGCCGTATTCTTAATACGCTTCTTTTCATTGCATTCTTCCGTTTAGGTTCTTACGTAGCTTTACCAGGTGTAGATGCGACTAAGTTAACTCAAGCAGGAGAAGGTGGTCTTTTCGGTTTGTTAAATATCTTTTCAGGCGGTGCTTTAAGTAATGCTTCGGTATTTGCTTTAGGTATCATGCCTTACATCTCGGCTTCTATTGCGATTCAGTTATTGACTATTGCGCTTCCGTATTTCCAAAAAATGCAGAAAGACGGAGAGTCAGGTCGCAAGAAGTTAAACCAAATCACTCGTATCTTAACGATTTTCGTTACAGCAGCTCAAGCGTTTACTTATTTACAAGTAACGATTCCTTCTGAAGCGATCATGGTAGATCCTTGGTTCTTCCGTTTATATGGCGTTGCTATCTTAATCGGTGGTACCATGTTGTGTATGTGGTTAGGAGAGAAGATTACGGACAAAGGTATCGGTAACGGTATTTCTATGTTGATCATGATTGGTATCGTATCTCGTTTCCCAGCGTCTATTTTACAAGAAGCAGGTTCTCGCGGGATGTCAGGTGCTTTAATGTTCATCATTGAAATCGTTGCTTTATTCTTTGTGGTAATGGGTGCCATCATGGTAACTCAAGCGGTTCGCCGTATCCCAGTTCAATATGCTAAGCAAGTGGTAGGTTCGAAAGCAACAGCAGTAGGTGGTGAGCGTCAATACATTCCTTTGAAGTTAAACGCTTCAGGTGTAATGCCGATCATCTTTGCTCAAGCTTTAATGTTTATCCCAGGTTTAGTCGCGCAGTCGTTTGCTGAGAAATCAGAATTTGCTTCTTCGGTAGCCTCTGCTTTCGGTGATTTCACGACTTGGCAATACAACGTATTATTTGCTTTCTTAATCATTGTGTTCACCTTCTTCTACACAGCGATCTCAATTAACCCGACTCAAATCTCTGATGATATGAAGCGTGGTGGAGGTTTTGTTCCAGGAGTGAAGCCAGGTGAAGAGACTGCAGGTTTTATTGCAACGATTTTAGATCGTATTACCTTACCAGGTGCTGTGATGTTATCGCTTATCGCGATTCTTCCAGCGATTGCTAACTTGTTTGGTGTAACAAGAGGTTTTGCTTCTTTCTTCGGAGGAACGTCTCTTCTTATCTTGGTAGGTGTAGTATTAGATACATTGCAACAAATAGAAAGTTATTTGTTGATGCGTAAGTACGAAGGTTTAATGCAATCAGGAAGAGTGAAAGGTCGCTCAGAACTGATTAACCGTTAAGATGATCTATTTAAAGACACCCGCGGAATTAGCATTCATTCAACAGAATGGCGAAATCCTTGGAAAATGTCATGCTGAAGTAGCGAAGGCGATACAGCCGGGAGTGAGTACTTTGGCCCTAGATAAAATCGCTTACGAGTACATTAAAGATAATGGAGCGCATCCATCCTTTTTGAACTACCAAGTAGGAAGCCAAAAATACGCCTATTCGTTGTGTATCTCGGTGAATGATGTGGTTGTTCACGGTTTACCTGGAGAATTGATCCTGAAAGAAGGAGATATTATCTCGATAGACGGGGGAGTTTATAAAAATGGCTACCACGCAGACAGCGCCTATACCTATGGTATCGGAAACGTGTCTGAAGATGTAGTTCAATTATTACAACGGACGAAAGAGTCCTTGTATTTAGGTTTGAATCAAGCCGCACCAGGCAAACGAGTTGGCGACATTGGTTTCGCTGTTCAATCTTACACGGAATCATTTGGTTACGGAGTAGTGAGAGAGCTAGTTGGTCACGGAGTAGGCAAGAAGCTTCACGAAAGCCCAGAGGTTCCCAATTATGGTCGCCGCGGGGAAGGAGCTAAGTTGAAAGAAGGAATGGTCATTGCGATCGAACCGATGATCAACTTAGGGAAGCGTCAAATCTCAGTAGATAAGGATGGCTGGACTATCCGCACACAAGATCGCAAACCAAGTGCTCACTTTGAACACACGGTGGCGGTAGGGAAAGAGGGCCCGATCATTTTGACGACCTTTGCTCCGATTGAAGAAGTGATTAAAACATCAACAGTATTGTTGAATATATAAATTAATAATTATGGCCAAACAGTCCTCGATAGAAGTAGACGGAATTATTTTGGAAGCTCTTTCGAACGCCATGTTTCGGGTAGAATTGGAAAATACGCACCAAGTCATTGCACACATTTCGGGCAAGATGCGGATGCACTACATCAAGATTTTACCAGGTGATAAGGTGAAGTTAGAGATGTCTCCTTATGATTTAAGTAAGGCGAGAATTGTTTACAGATACAAGTAATTTAAGGTTTGATTTTATAAATACAGTTAATATGAAAGTTAAAGCATCTATCAAGAAACGTAGTGCAGATTGCAAAGTAATCCGTCGTCACGGAAAGCTTTACGTAATCAACAAGAAGAATCCTAAGTTCAAACAAAGACAAGGATAATTCGACAGAATTTTAAATTGATTAATAACAACAATTAATTACCTATATGGCTCGTATTGCAGGGGTTGATATTCCCGACAAA
>JBMSJH010000075.1:0-8967 GCA_049418705.1 Aquirufa sp. | reverse complement strand
ATCCGCCGTTTTCTAATTTTCCTTTAATTTTCAAGCGATCGATAAATTGATCTACGCTTAATTTCGTATTCAAAGAATCATTTGTGTAAGGAATCAAAAGACCCGCCTTCACGCCATCAATTAAAAACTTCGAGATTTGATTATTTTCTGCAAAGAAGGGCTGATTGATCTTCTCATTCAAATCCATTCTACGCCAAATTTGAGCTCGGTATTGAATATCCGCCTCGTCAATTGGGTGTGCTGAATTAGGATTTGGATTCGTCGATGTTTCTTGCGCAAAAACGCCCAAAGAAATCAAACAAAACCCTAAAATTAAACTATGCTTCAACTTCATATACTTATGATTAATTCAATGGAATTACTTTCACAAACGAAAAAGGGATCGTTTCTACACTTCCTTTGAAATTCTTACGCTGTACACCTTTCACTTCAATACGGTAACGGTCACCTGATTGAGCCTGACCCGCTAAAGAAGATATAGATCCACCGCCTGGTAAGGTAATGGAAGCCACACGCTTCGTTCCACGAGCTAGTGCCACTTCGACTTCAGAAACACGGTAATTCGCATCTTCTGGATTCGTTGCAGCGAAAGATTCATCTGCAATAGCTTTGGCATTCACAAAACGTAAACCTGCCGCATTCTCACCACTCTTATCGTTCAATTCAGCGCCAGAGCTACCTACAATTTTAATATCAGGTCTAGGTACACGACGTACTCTAAACGTTTCTTTACCTAATAAAGTACCTGCATTGTTCACATTTAACGTCACCGTAGACGAAGTGGGTACAATCGTCACCTTTCCTTTATTCGTTCCTGCAATTGCCTCACCACCTTCAGCCGTAAAGCTTGGGTTCCAAAGCGCCCCTAAACCAGCACTCGCTACACTCAGACGATTCGCACATCCTAAATAAAGAGCAGGCAAAGTTCCTGTCTCAATGTTATAAGTAGGCTTTAACACAAAGTATTCCTTTGTAATTGTTTCCGTTTTAGGACCCGCAGGGCTCATATAAGAAACTGACGCTGTGTAGGTTTTTTTCGCTAAACCGTTCGCATCATATCCTCCACCCGAGGTTTTGAATTTGATTTGACCACGGCCATCTACTACTTGCAATGGAGAACCATTATAACTCATACGCGGAGTGAATCCACTAGATGTTGCTGCAATAAACACCTCAGCTTGGTATTCCATACCTGCTACTACCGTGTTCGCATTCGCAGAAACTTGCGCAAATACTTTGTCAAACTTAATCTCCTTCGCCCCTACTTTACCCGCTAATTGATTTAAAACTTCGGCCTCATAGCGGCGAATTTCTGATTGCTTTTGCGATAAAGTCGCTAAGGCAGCTGCTACAGGTGTATGCTCAAAATTGAATTCAGCAAAATCCTTGTTCGCTTGGTTCGGATCTTTCTGAGCAGATGGAATATCTTTTGCCTCTAAAGCCAAAGACGCAAACTTCGTACCTGGATCAGCTGCGGCTGTTAATTCCTTCAAATATTTGTCAAACATCGGAATCAATTTATAAGCCTCGCCTTGTTTCGCGCCACCTACCATGATTTCATAAATCTTCTCCTCCTCTTTCGGATTCTTGATATTACCCGTTTCAGGATCGATACCGCCAGCTGCTTCTAGCACCTGACCTTTGACATTCTCGATATGACCAACTAACGCATCCGTGATACGTCTAACTTCATTCGCTTTCTTCAACACATCTGCATAGGCAGCCGGATTAGGAAGCTCTTTAATTCGCTCCTCAATTCCTTGCACCATACCTTTACTTTTGTTCAGGGATGATTGATTTGCCATTTCTAAACTGCTATTTAATAAGGCAAATTTCTGCAATAAGGCATCACTCACCTGCAATGCTAGCAAGGCGGTTAATACCAAATACATCATCCCGATCATTTTCTGCCGGGGGGTCTCTTTTAAACTTGCCATAATTAGCCTTTCATAGCTGTTAACATACTACCATATACTTGATTCAAGGACTGAATATTCGCGTTTAACTTCGCTAATTCTGCCTTGAATAATTCTGCATCCTTTTGAGTGGCTGCGATATGCTCTACACTGGCATTTACATTGCCATAGAAACCGTTAATCGCTTTCATGTGCTTACTAGCCTCTTGGATTTCAGCTTCGTAAACCGCATTTAATTTCTCCAAAGATTCACCCGCTTTCGCATAGTTTTGCGTGTATTTTGCCGCCTCAGAAGACGAAGCAGAGATCGTAGCTAATGATTGTGATGCCTCAGAAACGGATTTATTTAAGCCGCCTAAAGACTCAGCTGAAGTTGTTAATGATTTAACGAAATCTTGCGTAGCTCCTGTTGCCTTCGAAATTTCAGATAAACTGTTCGCTGTATCGGTTAATGATTTTAAACTCTTTGTTAAATGAGCAACTGCTTCAGCATCTAAACCTGGAACATCACCTGTGTGACGCGCAGCTGCCGGACGTGGTGCCTCACCTGCTAATTCTGGATATACTTTTTCCCAGTCATAGTGCTTTTCTGGAACAGCTTTTAGATAAAGTACGCCAAATAGAATAAAGATAGCGGCCTCCGTAAACATACCTACCATCAACATCTCATTTGCACCAGTCCAGTGTAAGATTTTAAAAAGTGCTCCTACGATTACGATAGCGGCACCAAAACTGGCAATAACATTAATCGACTTTTCCATTTTGCTTATTCTTAATAATAATAGATTTAGTTTTATTTATTTATCTTGATGAAGGACGCCCTAAATAACGCATCACGCATCTAAACCCAACATAGGATCTTTTGTTCTTCTCAAATTCAAATGTACGTGTACCCGTCTCTAAATAGTATCCAATATCCTTCCAAGAACCTCCACGAACTACTTTACGTGGATTAGAGGCATCGCGATTCATTGAGTTTAAGTCCCAAGTCACCGCTGAAGCATTCTCCTCAAAGGCATCTTCACACCATTCTGCTACGTTACCAGCCATATTGTAAAGGCCGTAATCATTCGGGCTATACGCGTTTGCTGGAGCCGTATATTCGTAACCATCCGCATCGTAATTACCACGATGAGGTTTGAAATTCGCTAATAAACAGCCCTTTGCATTCGATAAATACGGGTTACCCCATGGATATTTCGCTGAAGCACGACCACCACGAGCTGCCCACTCCCACTCTGATTCAGTAGGTAAAGTGAAGCGAGGCAAAGCCGCTAGGCCCTGCGTCTTGCGGTAGCTATTCATTAATTTAGAACGCCAATCACAGAAATATTTAGCTGCGGACCAGTTCACACCTACCACTGGATACATATCAAAGGCAGGGCTCGAATAATAATTCTCTGTCATCGGATCTCCATACGTAAAATCGCGGGTCTGATACCCTGGCATCTTTAAATCTTCTGACCAACGCGTCGTATCAGGATAGTAATCAGACATAATTTTCGTCTCTCCTAAAACTGATAAAGAATCGCGTAAAAGTGATTCCACAAACTGACGGTATTCGTAATTCGTAATCTCTGTATCGTCCATAAAAAAGGCTGATACCGTTACTCGACGTGGAAAATTGATTGCTGAACGCGATGGATCTTCATCACCTTGACCCATTAAATAACTACCTGATGGCACTAAAACCATACCAAACGGAGTGGGCTGTGACCATCCTTTGCGATTTACAGCAACGATTTCTCCATTAAATACACCTGGATCTTCGGTAGCTGGCTTGAAAAACAAACCTTTTAAACCCTTTGATTTTGTTGACTTAGTAGAACTTAAGGTCTTTCCGCCTGTATTGCTTTTAGAGCCACAACTTTGAATCGCTACAGCGAGCACCACCAGGGAAAATAACCAGACTAGTTTCTTATTCAGATTATGAAAATTCATATACCTATTTAAATTTCTGTTTTTCTAAACGTTTTAGACAATGTTAAATTGTCTCTCATCAAAAATAAACTCCTCACAGAATTAACAAATTCCTCAAATTTAAAGGATTATTCTAACAATTATGATAGGTTTTAAAATAATTTTAAAGGCCTATCTATAAAATCCTGAACCTAGGGGTTCGGATGGGAGCAGGCTTCTGCCGAATACTTCTTTCCGGAATCCGGAACCTCAAAAATACTTCATGAGACAAAGGCTTCTTATTCAGAGAATTAGAAGTTGTTATATCCATCGCATAACCGATATCTAATTTGTTTTGAAGTATAGAAACACCTAGCAATCCCATGGCGGCATCCCCGTTTCGATAGGCGCCTCCAGCATAAATTAGTTTATTATAATAAACGCGGGCACCTGCTTCTGGGACGATTTGGCCAGAATAATAACGCACTAATCCATAGGGCAATAGATCGAAATAGTCACTCAAGTAGATTTCGCCACTTCCGTGTAAAGCGAAAACTCTTTCTAAAGGCATGAACGCCGTCGCACCACTGAAATCAAAAACGGGAGCCGTCAAATGGTCCGCCGTCAATCCGACTTGCCAGTTTTCTCTCGAATACACCACTCCTAAACCTAGATCAGGCTGAGTCTGACTGATGGGTGAGCCGGAAATCAAGTTAGCAACCGGATCATTCGGGTCTCTAACTCGGAAAGCCCTGCCATCGTATGCTTTCGTTTGCAAGCCGGCTGAAAGTCCAAAAGACCACATGCCGTCGCCACGATTCAAATGATAGGCTCCTTGAAGTTGAATTAACTGCTGAGATACCCCAGAAGGTGTTTTATCGGAATAAAATTGAAGCCCTAGTCCTGCATTGGGAGCAATGCTAAAAGACCCCGCTAACCAGGCAGTACCCAAGGTACCACTACCGTCCGTCGAGGTGCTATAACCAGACCATTGGTCTCTCACCTGAAGCGCCACATAATTAGCTGATTTCCATCCCGAATAGGCTGGATTAACAATATTCGAATTAGCCGAAAAAATACTGAATTGAGGACTTTGCTGGGCGAATGTAGAAAGACAAGTCAATAGCAGAAAGCATCCCAAAATCTGGGAAAAGCAACGCCTAGGTAGTAGACTCAATTGAAATGTCATTCGTTGGATGAAAATTGCTAGGCTAAAATAATAAAAAAGCCTCAAGGTAAGAGGCTTTTTTATTATTTATTTACTTGCTTGATGTAATGTTCAAGAGCACCTGTCATGGAAGGCGCATTAGGCATAGGTGCCTGAATGTCGACAATTAATCCCGCATCAACCACCGCTTGTGCCGTCGTAGGTCCGAAAGCGGCTAATCGAGTGTTATTTTGCTTAAAGTCAGGGAAGTTATGGAACAAAGAAGTGATACCTGATGGGCTAAAGAAAGCAATCACATCGTAAAACACCTCTTCTAAATCGGATAAATCAGCCGAAACTGTCTCATACATCACCGCCTCCGTTAATTGGAAGTCGTTCGTTCCCATGTAATCTGGAAGGTCTTTTTGGCGCTTATTAGAGCAAGGGAAAAGGAATTTTTCGGTCTTGTGCTTCTTAATAATTTCCAAAAGATCTAACGCAGTTTTCGTTCCTGTAAAGACTTTACGCTTACGGATAACGATATATTTTTGTAAGTAATTCGCTGTTTGCTCCGTGATACAGAAGTACTTCATATCAGTGGGCACCTCGATTTTCGCTTCTTTGCACATGCGGAAGAAGTGATCTATCGCGTGACGAGAAGTAAAAATGATAGCCGTATGTTGAAGAATTTCAATTTTTTGCTTTCTGAAATCCTTATAAGCGATCCCTTGTACTTCAATGAATGGTCTAAAGTCCACTTTTACGTTGTACTTTTTTTCAATCTCAAAGTAAGGTGATTTCGCATCTGCAGGGGCAGACTGAGTCACTAAAATACTCTTAACTTTCTTTAATCGACTCGTTTCTTCGGTAGCAGTTTTACTCATAATCGTACAATTTTGGCCAGAAAAACACCGGCCCTAAAATTCAGAGTGCAAATATACGACAATTTTTCACAGAAAATTATCCTGCATTAGATGTATGTAGGAAAAATTAATTCCCTGATACCAAACAAGATAATCTGTCCTTCGATGATAAGAAGGTAGATAAAAAGAAACAAACGAGGGAAGGAAAAGCTGCGTTGGAAACTTTGGAAAAAATACACAAACCGAAACAGGAAATAACCATCCACTAAGTAAAGTACCGATGAAAAATCAATGGATTTACTAGGCCCCACATACACTGCGTAAAAACAAATCGAGGCGAATAGGATGGTAAAAAACTGCAAATTCGTCTGCAAAGATTTGAAATAATGCACATTGGCTAATCCCTTCAGCTTAAATAAGTCGGTGAATAAGTAGTACACAAAATACCGGGAGATAAAGAGCAAGAAGGAAAGGCCCAGTTTAGAGAAGATAAAGAACATACTAGGCCAAAGCGCCACAAAATTATCTCCATTGCTAAAAAACTCATCTTTTTGAATCGTTTTAAAGCCTACTAAATAGGCTAAACACGAAGTAAGCAAGCTGAGTGTAAAAAGGACTAATAAATTAGGCAAGGCAAAAGGGCGGCGCATCCATACCTCATCTTTCACCTCCCAACGAATCCAATCTGAATAACGGTAAAAGGAGGCAAATACCCGGGGATAGGCAGCAAAAAGCAAGCCCAAACAGGTCATGAGAGAAAGGATACTCAATAAAAAGAAGTTTGAGAAAGGCGCTCCTGACCTGGTTTGCAAGGAAAAGAAATCCGCCTTTTCAGCCACCACGACCTTTTCATCGCGTTCGACCTTGAAATCGGATGGCAAACCCTGCAAATCTTCTAGATAAACTGTTAAAACTAGTTTATCCTCTTTCGCCAAGCTATCCATCGGAATTCGGTAGACCTCTCCTTTTCGGAGAGTCTTGAACAAGGTTCCTTGCAGAAAAAGGTGGTAATTTTCTGAGGGATAGATGGCTAGGTAGGCTTTGGGGAAATCACCTGGGTGAATTTCTAAAGACTTCGAATGGTAAGCATAATGTTTTGAGGACACATAGGGCAAGAAACTTTTCCAGGCTTCTTGGTAAACAAGCCAATCCCGATCAAAGGAATACACCTTTTTCCACGCTGCTTGACCTGTAAAAGCCAACAACAACAAAGCCAATAAAAAAAATCTGCTCACCGTTTTTCGCGAAGAAATCAGATGAGCAGATTTTAAGAAGAAAGGAATCATTCCTTGAAATTAATTCAACTTATTTAGCAGCTAATGCTTTGATCATTGTCTCGCCAATATCAGCTGGAGAGTAAACCACGTGGATTCCACACTCTTGCATGATTTTCATTTTAGCTTCTGCCGTGTCATCAGCACCACCGATGATTGCACCTGCGTGACCCATACGACGTCCTTTCGGAGCTGTTTGGCCAGCAATGAAACCAACCACTGGCTTACGGTTACCATCTGCTTTAATCCAACGAGCCGCTTCCGCTTCCATACCGCCACCGATCTCACCGATCATGACGATACCTTCTGTTTCTGGGTCGTTCATCAATAATTCAACCGCCTCTTTCGTTGTTGTTCCGATGATTGGATCACCTCCGATACCGATGGCTGTAGTTTGGCCTAAACCTGCTTTTGTTAATTGATCTACTGCTTCGTAGGTTAACGTACCTGATTTAGAAACGATACCTACGCGACCTTTTTGGAAGATAAAGCCTGGCATGATACCTACTTTACACTCATCAGCCGTCATAACACCTGGGCAGTTAGGTCCGATTAAACGAGTTTCGAAGTTCGAAATATATTCTTTCGCTACAATCATATCTTTCGTAGGGATACCCTCCGTGATACAAATAATCACTTTAATTCCTGCATCTGCAGCTTCCATGATCGCATCCGCAGCAAACGCTGGTGGAACGAAAATGATCGATGTATCTGCTCCTGTAGAAGCAACCGCATCCGCTACTGTATTGAAAATAGGGCGATCTAAGTGCTTAGCACCACCTTTTCCTGGAGTAACTCCACCTACCACTTGCGTGCCGTAAGCGATCATTTGCTCCGCGTGAAAAGTTCCCTCAGTTCCTGTGAAACCTTGAACAATAATTTTTGAATTCTTATTTACTAAAACACTCATTTGCTAGGGGTTATAATAACGTAGGCGAAAAATTTTTCCAAAGGTACAAAATATTGATAAAAATTATCAAAATCCTGATTGATACGCGAAATAAAAATGCGAACAATTTTTTTTGCGTAAATTGCCTTCTCTATGTTGAAGCACCTACATATTCAAAACTACTCGTTAATCGAACAACTCGACCTGCATTTAACAGGCGGGTTAACCGTGATTACAGGGGAAACAGGTGCAGGTAAATCCATTTTATTAGGGGCCATTTCTTTATTATTAGGCCAAAGAGCCGACAGCAAAAGCCTCTTTGATGCTTCCAAAAAATGCATCATTGAAGGGCAATTTTCGCTTTCAGCTTACCCACATTTAGAAGCCATTTTTGCAGAGGAAGAAATCGATTTCGAAGAACCCTGTTTAATCCGACGCGAGATCAATCCACAAGGAAAATCCCGCAGCTTCGTGAATGACACGCCGGTTAACCTAGAATCTCTGAAGCGAATCGGTAATGAATTAGTAGACATCCACTCCCAGCAAGATACTTGGTGGATGTCGCATCCAGACTTTACGCTGGATATGATTGATGCCTACGCGCAAAATGAAGGTTTGAAAAAAAACTATGCGAGCGCCTTTACTGCCTGGCAATCCAGTGTCTCCGATTTGCGTGACTTGGAATCTGCCTCTTCGAAAGGGTCTCAAGAAATAGACTTCATCCAGTTTCAGTTTGATGAACTCAGTAAAGCTCAGTTAAAGGAGGGGGAATATGAAGCTTTAGATACGGCCGTTCAAAAGCTCCAAAACGCAGAACAAATTCAAGAAAAGCTTGCGATTTTAGCACAGGCTCTAAGTTTGTCCGAGGTTTCTGCTTTGCAGCAAAGTCGCATTGCTTTGCAGCAGGCGACTGCTTTAAGCAAATGGGGTGAGAATTTTGCTGATTGGAAAACGCGTATCGAATCCATTTGGATCGAAC
>JBMSJH010000074.1:0-9015 GCA_049418705.1 Aquirufa sp. | reverse complement strand
AGAAAACATGTGCTCGCGCCGTTTTTTAGTAGACTATTTCAAACTACCAATAAATAGGACCTTTACCAAGATATTTCTCCGCAATCGGCTTATAATACTCCTTCAATTCCTCGTAATTAGGGACTACCGGGGATTTGGTATACAAATCATACTGATTGAAATCGCGAATCCATTCAAGGTATTGCGCGTCTTTTTCGCCTAATAAGGCTTTATAGCTTCCGCCGGAATGCCATGGGTAGAAAGAATGGTAACGGATCATCGCCATTCCAGCTTCTGGGATTTGATTATCCTTGTGATTCTTTAGTACTTGATATAAATATTCATCGTGGCCCCAGGCTAAGTGGATATTATCTAAACCGCAACCTGCTTCGTAAACACCTAATTCGGTATTGTAGCGCGGGTCCTGCATGTCAGGGTTTAAGGCATTGAACTCTGGGTAAACGCAGGAGTCAGGTAATTTGCAACCTACGACAAAAACGTCGCCCACTAAACCCCATTGTTCTGCTTGCGATGTGCCGTCTTCGTCTGAGCCAAATAGGTACATGGCTTTTCCTAGGTCGTGAATTAGGCCCACTAATTGCATCCAGTCTGGGCGATTGTCTGCGCGCATGCCTTCTGCAGATTGCAACAAGTGAATGATGTTAGGGAGATTTAGGTCTGGATCCGAAACATCAACTAGGACGTTTAGTCGCTCCATCATATCCCAAAGGTCCATTGGGCGCTCGAAAGTGAGGTATTTTGCTTTCATGCGCTGAACATAATCGTATGTTTGGCGAGAGCGCATTTTGCGGTAGTGTTCTTTTACGGCAGCGGTGATTTCACCTTGATCGTAATTTCTAAATTCCTCTTTTTCTTTAACGGGAGTTTCCATAGTCCTAGATTTTGGACCAAATTACAAAAAGACGTCGAAAAATGAAATTATGACTTAAGTACCAATAAGATGATGGCGCTGGCCAGCATCAAAATACCCATCGCAAAGAAGATAGATGGATTTAAACCGGGTACGGTGTTTTCTGCCAAAGAAGCCTCGTAAGGATTCTCAGACAAATAGCGAACAGGGATTTCTTGACCGATTTCGCAGGTTTTGGCTAAGCCTTTGTCTGCCTCACGTCTAAATTCCAGGCCGTTCACATAGTAGGACACAATCGGGAAGTAAATAGGAAAGCGACCACTGTGGTCATCGCGGGAATAACGCTTCGAGATTTCCACGATTTTACCGTAAGTCATCTTCGAATTATGAATCCACTGTTTGCGCTTTTTGAAAAGGATCAATCCAAAACCAATTAATACCAAAGAGATCAACGTGAACGCGCCCAAGAACAAGGGCATCGATCCATGAAATTCGCCAGTAGGCCGAGCTGATATTAATAAGATTCCGAACATATTTTTCTGCTGAATGCTATTCAACACTCAAAAAAACGACAAATAATACTGATTATCAAATTATTAGCTCCTCGCTCAGAAATGCAGACAAGTTGTGTTTTAAGGGGATAAAATGAGATTTTTGCACTATTTGAAAAAACGCGATTCAAAAACACACCTAAGTCTGAAAAAAAATGCAGAATAACCGAAAATCGGTATATCAAAACAGGAAAAATGCCCAAAAAATATATTTTCAGAAAATTTTAAATATCTGACAAATTTGTATTTTTGGTAACTCTAAACCTCAAAAAAGATGAAAAGTAGCGTAAAATTCCAACTCATGTCCATGATGTTCCTAATGTTCTTCGGATGGGGCGCCTGGTACGGACAGATGAGTAAATACCTATTAGATAATTTACACGCTACGGGCGATCAAGTGGGCAATGCCTATACGACTTTTGCGATTGCCTCCATCTTTGCCCCTTTCTTTGTGGGCTTGATTTCAGATCGCTTTTTCGCTGCCCAAAAAGTAATGGGCTTTTTGAATATTTTGGGAGGTGTCATCCTATACTTCTTGAGTTTAGAAAGAGATCCGGAGACCTTCTTCTGGTATATCTTAGCCTACACACTTTGTTTTGCGCCTAATTTGGCCTTATCGAATTCGATTGCGATGAACCAGATGTCGAATCCGGAGAAGGAATTTCCGAGCATTCGGGTAACGGGCACTATCGCTTGGATCGTAGTGACGAATATCATCGGTTTTTATGCCTTAGGAGACAAGGTGGCCATTTTTGAAATTGCGATGTACACTTCTTTCTTACTAGGCATTTACTCATTTACTTTACCGAATACACCTCCAAAAGGAGATAAGAATGCTTCAGTGGCACAGATTTTGGGGCTAGATGCCTTGAAATTGTTTAAAGATCGTTCCTTCTTGATCTTCTTTATCTCTTCTATTTTGATCTGTATCCCCTTGTCCTTCTATTATGCGATGGCAAATCCTTCGTTAACGGATTCGCACATGAGCAATGTGGAGAACAAAATGTCTTTGGGGCAGGCTTCCGAGGTGATATTTATGCTATTGATTCCCATCGCTTTCACACGATTAGGAGTCAAGAAAATGCTCGTAGTGGGTCTGGTGGCCTGGATTATCCGTTTCTTGTGTTTCGGCTATGGGGATGGGATCTCGAGCGAATGGATTTTGTACATCGGAATTATCTTGCACGGGGTTTGCTACGATTTCTTCTTTGTGACAGGGCAGATTTATACAGACCAAAAAGCGGGCGAAAAAATCAAGAATTCCGCACAAGGTTTAATTACCTTTGCAACCTATGGCATCGGGATGGGCATCGGCTCTAAACTGTCGGGGATCGTTTTAGACTATTATACAGTCAACGATATAAAGGATTGGCAATCGGTTTGGATGGTTCCTGCGGCGATTGCCGGAGTCGTATTGCTACTCTTCGTATTCTTCTTTAGCGAGAAAAAGACTACGTATTCTTAATCTTACGCAGCATAAAAGGCATAATCGAAGGAAAGAAGCGCTTCACGAAAAGACCGAAACCCTCGAGGAAACCACCGACAAAGAATTCATTTTTCTCTGCCAGAACAGCTTGAAGAATCTTTTGGGCAGTAATATTGGGATCTAGGCCTTTGGCCTGATTCGGATCCATTTTACCGTATGCCTCCCCTTTCTCGTTCATCGCATGAAGGGAAATATTCGTCTTAATATAGCCTGGCAAAATAGTCGTTACGCGGATACCATCATTGAAGACCTCTGCCCGCACGGAGTCAAAGAAACCAATCAAAGCATGCTTGGTTGCCCCATAAGCCGCCCGGCGAGGAGTCGAAATCCGACCCGCTACAGAGGCGATGGGTACGAAAACACCCGATTTTTGGGCGGTAAAGATTGGCAAAACAGCCTGAGTCAAGGAAACAATCGAAAAGAAATTCACCTCAAACAGACGGCGATATACATCGAAGGTAGTGTCTTTCACAAAAGAGCGCTGAGACACGCCTGCATTTAAAACTAAATAGTCAAGGCGGCCATAGGTGTTGATCACATCCTGCACGCGATCTGCATGTTCTGCCACAGAAAGCATATCAAAAGGGAGCACATAGGCATTCCCACAGGCTTTTGCCACCCGCTGTAATTCTTCCTCTCGACGCGCAGACAAAACTAATAAAGCACCTTCTGCCGCAAAAGCGTAAGCTAATGCCTCTCCGATACCGGAAGAAGCGCCCGTAATCCAAACTACTTTGTTATGAAATTTCATGGGCTGCCATTTTAGCTTCTAAGGCCTGGAAGAAATCGGCCATCGGGTTTACTTCTAAGCGTTGTAACTTCTGCCATAAACGAACGGCTTTAGTCATCAATCCACTTTCAATCAAGAATCCATCGTGCCCATATAGGGAATCGATGACATGGAAAGAGGCTCCTGGGATATGCTTAGCTAAGAATTCTTGCTCTACTATCGGGAACAAAGCATCGGATTTAATACCGATCACCAGCGTTTTTGACTGAATTTGTTTCAAAGCAGCGACAGCACCTCCTCTATTACGACCCACATCTTGCGAATCCATCATCTTCGATAATTGAAAATAGGAATACGCATTGAAGCGTTGTGCTAATTTTTCTCCTTGGTAGCGTTGATACGAAACTGCGCGTAAAGAGGATCCATAGGAATTTTCCTTGCGAGCTTGGGTAATTTGGTAGGTTTCGTAATTGCGATACGAAATCAAGGCTGTCGCACGAGCGGCCTTCATTCCTTCTAAACCGGCTTTAGGCTGCGATTCTTTCCAAGTAGGGTCGACTTCGATGGCCATTCTTTGGGACTCATTAAAGGCAATTCCCCAAGGAGAATGCACGGCGTTCGTAGCTACTAAAATTAAATTTTCGATTAAACCTGGATTCATAATCGCCCATTCAACGGCTTGCTGACCGCCTAGAGAACCTCCGATACAGGTTTTAATCTTCGTAATCTTTAATTCCTTGCGCAAAATCTCAAAACTAGAGACCACATCCCGAATCGTCACGTCTGGAAACGAGTGAAAATAGGGTTTTCCTGTTCTCGGATCCACCGTTAAGGGACCAGACGAACCGTAATGCGAGCCTAAAATATTGACACAAACGATGAGGTTATTCTCCGGATTGAACAGCTTTCCGGGCCCCACTAATCCCTGCCACCAATCTGCCACATCGTGGCTTCCGGTGAAAGCATGGCAAATCCAAACGACGTTGTCCTTTTTCGCGTTGAGTTTGCCCCAGGTTTGGTAAGCTAAATCTAAAGCAGGCAATTCACCCCCTAATTCAAGGGCAAATGGAGACGTAGAATGAAAATGATGAAACTCAGCTTGCATGCACAAAATGGTTTATATTTCCCTAAACAGGCACCGCCTGGGGTAGGAATTAGCACCGGGGTCTGCTTTCGCGGACGGGTTGCCAGAAGTTCATTGAGCCTAGTCTCTCCCTTCTTCTTTATAAATCAACAAGCGAGGCTTTTTGATTTGAGGATGCAAGTAACAGCCGAAATCCCTTTTTTCCAAAATCTTTGCCGATTAATTCCTTTCTGACGATATTTGCCCTATGTTAAAAATGGCGCTGTTTTATGGAATTTTAGGGGGGCTTTTGTATGGTTTAGCGCAAACTAGCGTGCTAACGTATATGCACCCAGACCTAAAATTCATTTTTGTTTTTCTTTTGTTCCAAACCTATTTAACCTTCAACCTTGCGCAATTAGGTTTAAAAAACGAAGGAGAGAAATTCATCCCATTTCAGATGATTTCGCTCACGATTCGATTTATTTTAAGCGTCGTTTTCATTGGATATTTCGCTTATATCCACACTCCAAATATGGTCTTATTCGCCAGCAACTTTTTTGTACTCTATTTATGTAGTACAAATTTTGAAATTTTTGGTTTGCTTCGTAACTTGCGACGTTTTTAGAAAATAGCAAGATTAATGTTTCAGATGCAGGTGAAGACTTCAACACAAAAAATGTACTTTTCGAATATACTACTAGGGCTTTTCTTGAGCTTTATTAGCTTAAATGTGTTCGCAAACGAACCGGTGGCTGCGCACGATTCTGCATCACACGACACAGCAGCTCACGCGACTGCTCCTGCTGCTCACGAAGCAAAAACAGAAAAATTCGATCCAGGTAAATTAATTCTACATCACATTGCAGATGAGCATGATTGGCATTTCTTCACGATTGGCCATTTTCACGCTACTTTGCCATTGCCTTGTATCGTTTACACGGAATCAGCAGGCATACAAGTATTCTCTTCTTCTAACTTTAAGAACGAACACCACGAAGAAATCGCTTACAACGGATTCGTTTTAGAGCATGGTAAGATTCACGCAGAGAATGGCGAAAAAGTATACGATTTCTCGATCACGAAGAACGTAGCCTCTCTATTATTATCTGCAGTTTTATTATTGTCTATCTTCATCGGTATCGGTAAGAAATACAAAGAAAACCCTCACAGAGCACCGAAAGGCTTACAATCATTATTTGAGCCCATCATCATTTTTGTGCGTGATGAAATCGCAAAGAACAATATCGGAGAGAAACACTACCGTCGTTTCATGCCGTATTTATTAACGATTTTCTTCTTTATCTGGTTTAACAATATGTTAGGCTTGATTCCAGGAGGCGCTAACTTAACAGGTAACATCGCCGTAACTTTAGTTTTAGCGATTATCGCCTTCTTCGTAACGAACTTTAATGGCCGTTCGACGTATTGGACACACATCTTCGCAATGCCAGGTGTACCGAAGTGGATGTTAGTGATCTTAACTCCGGTAGAAATCGTGGGTATCTTCATGAAGCCTTTCTCGTTAATGGTTCGTTTGTTTGCGAACATTACAGCGGGTCACATCATTTTATTAAGTTTAGTATCCTTGATTTTCATTTTTGAAAATGCGGCTTTAGGTCTAGCAGTAGTTCCTTTCTCGCTTTTCATGAACGTAATTGAGCTAATTGTTGCCTTCATTCAAGCCTTCATCTTTACGATGTTAGTTTCGACGTACATCGGAGCGGCGGTAGAAGAGCATCACCATTAATTTGTAAATTATTTTTTTTATATAAACCCAAATCGTATGTCTATTTTATCGATTTTATTAGAAGTTTCTGTAGGTCTTGGTCTTGCAGGTATTGGTGCTGGTTTAGCTGCTTTAGGAGCTGGTTTCGGTATCGGTCGTATCGGTGGTTCTGCAATGGAAGCTATCGCTCGCCAACCAGAAGCGTCTGGAAAAATTCAAGGTGCGATGTTGATCGTTGCTGCCTTCGTTGAGGCGGTTGCGTTATTCGCTGCTGTAATTTGTCTATTGGTAACTTTGAAATAAGATACCAATCAGAATCGCCAAAGGATTAGCCTTTGCATTAGATTCTACCCCATTTAAAACGCAATTTGGTTTACATTAGGTACCAAATTGCGTTTTTTGACACGATTTATATTAAATAAAAATACTATGGAGTTAATCACCCCAGACTTTGGACTTATCTTCTGGCAATTAATTGTCTTTGGAATCTTGTTTTTCCTTTTGGCTAAATTTGCTTGGAAACCGATCATTCAATCATTAGCTGAGCGCGAGCAATCAATCGACGAGGCCATCAAATTATCTGAAACAACACGTGCTGAAATGGCCGAGTTGAAAGCAGGTAACGAGCAATTAATCGCTTCAGCTCGTGCTGAGCGTGATGCTTTAATCAAACAAGCGAAAGAAGCATCGGATGCGATGATCTCTCAAGCGAAGTTAGATGCACAAACTGCCGCTAACCAAGAAATCGAAAAAGCACGTGTGGCATTCGAACAAGAGAAAGCAAGTGCAGTAGCCGCAATCCGCAAGGAAGCAGCGACTCTTTCTTTAGATTTAGCTGAGAAAGTGTTAAAAAGCCAATTAAAAGACAAAGCAGCTCAGGAGAAATTAGTCACTGAGTGGATGGCTGACGTTAAATTATCTTAATCGAAAAGACCATGTCAGAATTAATTGTAGCTCACCGTTACGCTAAATCCCTGCTAGACTTCGCGATCGAGAAGAACGCGGTAGAGGCTGTGGCTAAGGATATGATCGATTTCGCAGAGACTTGCGAAGGAAGTTATGAATTAGTGTTAGCGCTGAAGAGCCCAATCATTAAGCATTATACGAAATTAGCGATCCTTGCGAAGCTATTTAAGGATAAATTCAATCCAGTGACTTACGGTATCTTCGTGATCATCACGAACAAGAACCGCGAGAAGATTCTTCCTGCTGTGGCAAAAGAATTCATCTCGATGTACACGGATTACAAAGGCATCCAAAAAGCGACAGTTACAACGGCTTCTAGCTTAACAGCTGATCAGAAAGCAACGGTAGCTAAAATCGTAAAAGACTACACAGGTAAAGAAGTAGAATTAATCGAACAAATTGATGAGAGCCTAATCGGTGGATTCATTTTGAAAGTAGGTGACCAACAGATCGATGATTCGATCAAGCGGAAGCTGAACGATTTAAAAGTTTCTTTAGCATCTTAATAAGAAAGGCCTTGGAAACAGGGCCTTTTTTTATCTCCCTACTATGAAAAAATTCTCGCTCTTTTTCGGTTCACTTATGGCAGGCCTTTCCGTTGCCTTAGGCGCTTTTGGTGCACATGCGTGGAAGGATTATTTGCGTGATATCAATCGCTTAGAAACCTTCGAAACGGCAGCACGCTACCAAATGTACGGAGGAATGGCCCTTTTGATTTTGGGAGTTTGGCAGATGAACTTCAGCAATAAGCACTTAAAGTCTGCCGCCTATTTTCAATTTGCGGGAAGCATTATCTTTCCTGGATCACTGTATCTGATCTGTCTGACGAATAGGTCCATCTTTGGAGCGATTGCACCTATCGGTGGCCTTTGCTATATGATGGGTTATGGACTCATGATGTGGTCCATCTTTAAGAAATAATTAGTGACGCATCACTAATTCTAAGCTCAGCCAAACAATCTCCCCCATCGTCTTGCAATTCAAGAAGCGATTATCCTCGTAATGCTTTGCCAGTTCTGATTTTAATTGCTCTACATTCTCTGGAGGTGCGATTTCGTCTTTGGACATCACTGCCATCAAATCATACACACGCTGACTCTCTGATTTCAGACGAGAGGCGATCATCGAACGCTCTTCGATTTGGTATTGCCAAACCGATTCCGGCGTCATATACTTCATTCCCAGCTCAATGAGGGCATTATTTTGCTTAAAATACTGCGGCAGATACACCGTCTTCTTCCCTTCGTAACATTGCTGATCAAAGTCAATCGGGCGAATACGGTAATAGATCTCCTCGAAATCCGGAGTCGTGATCACCACAAAGTTTGCGCTATGCATATCCCCCAATAATTGTACGAGACAGCGTTCATTGAATTTCACGAACTCCTTCGCTAAACGAATGGGCGACTCTAAGTCCTGTTCTAAATCCTGCTTTAAAAAGGCGTCTCCTGGTACTCCGGCAATATGCTCTTCGACCAATGTATTCTCGTGGGTGACGTAATTGATCCTGTTTGGGGATAAAATATGCTCTAATTCCAGCCCATAGACACGCGAAGCATCCGCTATTTTTATATAGAAATAATCAAAGTTATCATTCACCCGGTTCACAATCCGAATCCGGAAAGGATGCGTATTCCCAT
>JBMSJH010000073.1:0-9132 GCA_049418705.1 Aquirufa sp. | reverse complement strand
GCATCGACGAGGCGCATTGTATCTCACAATGGGGCTACGATTTTAGGCCGCCATATTTAGAGATTGCTAACTTTCGCGCATTGATTCCCACGGTGCCTTGCATCGCTTTAACGGCCTCCGCGAACGAGGAAGTTCAGCATGATATTCAAGAGAGGTTGCATTTTAAAAAACCGAATGTCTTCCAAAAAAGCTTCAGCAGAGCGAACCTCTCCTACTCCGTTTTGTATGAGGCAGATAAGGAAAAGAAGTTGTGCTCGATGTTGCAACGCGTTCCCGGCTCTTCCATTGTCTACGTTCGAAATCGCCGGAGGACACAGGAGATTTCGGATGTGTTATCTAAGGCCGGATTGTCTAGCACTTTTTACCATGCGGGCTTGCCATCAGACGTGAGAAGTTCGAGGCAAAAAGACTGGATCGAAGGCAAAATTGATTGCATCGTGGCGACGAATGCTTTTGGGATGGGTATCGATAAACCAGATGTGCGCCTAGTCGTTCACCTGGATTTACCGGATACCATTGAGGCCTATTACCAAGAGGCAGGGCGTGCAGGGCGCGATGAAAAGAAGGCCTACGCTGCCATACTATACGAAGAAAAAGATATTCTAGATTTAACAGCTCAATGGGAAAAATCCTTTCCGACGGCTGAGATTATTAAGCGTACCTATCAGGCGGTATCTAATTATTTGCAGGTAGCGGAAGGTAGCGGGGAATTGCAGAGCTATGATTTTGACTGGATGGATTTATGCCAAAGATTCAATTTACCCAGCTCCCAAACTTATTTCGCGCTAAAAATGCTCGAAAATGAAGGTTTGATTCTTTTGAATGAGGCTTTCCAAAATCCCTCCAAAATCCGTTTCATCGTCAGCTCAACCGAATTATACGATTTCCAAATCCGAAACGAAAAATTCGAATCCTTCTTAAAAGCATTACTTAGAATCTATGGAGGGAATCTGTACACGCAATTTGTTTCCATTTCAGAGGCGGACTTCGCGCATCAAATCAAAATTCCACCGGCAGAGGTAGAACGAAATTTGGCTTTGCTGGAGAAATTTGAATTGATCGAATACGATAAGCAAAATGGTCTGCCCAAACTCATTTTCTTAACGCCCCGAGCGAACATTGAAAATTTACCGATTCTTTGGTCGGAGTATTTGAAGAAGAAGGAACGGACGAAGAAGAAGATTGATGCGATGGTTCACTATGTGAAGCATCCGGAGGCTTGTAGGACCTTATTGATTACGTCTTATTTCGGGGAGTCGTTAGAGCAAAGCTGTGGAATTTGCGATCATTGCTTGCAGCGCAAAAAAGAAGCCTCCGGGAAAAATATCCCCGAAGGCCTCGAAGCAGAACGCAAATTGATTCTGACTTATTTGAAGAACGGACCTTTATCCGTTCAAGATCTAGTTGAATGCCTCCGTCCTTTGGCTTCAGCTGAAGCACTTCGCATCATCCAATTCAGCTTGGAGATGGGCGAAATTCACTATAACGCCGCAGACGAACTCGCTGTTGGTTCCGCCTGAAAAACAAATTTCACTGGGCTCTTCACCTGCTCTTTCAATAGAGCTAAAGCTAATACCTCTTTCGCATCGTCCACATAGTGGAAGCTCAAGTCTGAGATATAATGCGCCTCGATTTCCTCCACATCTTTGCGGTTCTTCGAACACATGATAATCTCCTTAATTCCAGCTCTTTTAGCCGCTAAAATTTTCTCTTTAATTCCGCCTACTGGCAACACCTTTCCACGTAGCGTAATCTCTCCCGTCATTGCTAATTTCGATTTCACCTTGCGCTGAGTTAATGCGGAAGCGATCGCCGTTAGCATCGTAATGCCGGCAGATGGACCATCTTTAGGCACCGCCCCTGCTGGAACGTGGATGTGTAAATTGTATTGGTCGAATATGCGGTAATCAATGCCGTATTCTTCTGAATGAGCCTTCAAGAAACTCAAGGCCGCCATCGCTGACTCTTTCATTACATCACCTAGTTGACCCGAAAGTGTTAAAACGCCTTTTCCTCGGTTCAATAAAGTTTCGATGAATAAGATATCCCCTCCCACCGGTGTCCAGGCTAAGCCCGTTACGACACCCGCGTATTCATTGTTTTCGTAGGTATCCTTATCGAAGTGTTCTTGGCCTAATAATTTCACGACATCCGTCGCCGAAATTTTGTGCGGATAATCCTGGTCCATCGCAATGGACTTCGTGATTTTACGCACCACGCGACCAATCTCTTGCTCGAGTTTGCGTACACCAGATTCCCGGGTATAGCCTTCGATCACTTTGGCAATAGCTGCATCATTCATCGAGAACTCGGCTTTTTCAAGGCCGTGATCTTTCTTTTGTTTGGGTAATAAGTGCTTTTTAGCGATTTGGACTTTCTCCTCTATCGTATAGCCACTCACCTCGATGATCTCCATTCGATCACGCAAAGCTGGGTGAATCGTATCTAAGTTATTCGCGGTGGCGATGAACATCACACGCGATAAATCGTAGTCACACTCCAGGTAGTTATCCATGAAGCTGCTGTTTTGTTCCGGATCCAACACCTCTAACAAAGCAGACGAAGGATCGCCGCGGTGGTCTGAACCTACCTTATCGATTTCATCCAAGATGAAAACCGGATTCGATGATCCTGCCTTTTTGATGCTTTGAATCACCTTGCCTGGCATCGCGCCCACATAGGTTTTTCTGTGACCTCTGATTTCAGCCTCATCGCGTAGACCACCTAAGGCCATACGCACGTATTTACGGCCTAAAGCTTTCGCAATCGAACGGCCTAAAGACGTCTTACCTACGCCCGGAGGGCCATAAAGGCATAAAATCGGGGCTTTCATATCACCCTTCATCTTCAACACAGCTAGGTATTCGATGATGCGTTCTTTTACTTTTTCTAAACCAAAATGATCTGAATCTAACACCTTCTTCGCCTTCACTAAATCAAAATTGTCTTTGGTGAATTCACCCCATGGCAAATCAGCTAACAACTCGACGTAATTCATCAACATCGGGTATTCGCCGGACATGGAATTCGTGCGCTGAAGTTTAGAGAGTTCTTTTTGGAAGAAATCATTTACTTCTTTCGACCACTTCTTCTTCGCCCCTTTCGCGCGCAAGCCGTCCAATTCTTGTTCTGGACTTTCTACACCTAGCTCCTCCTGCAAGACCTTGATCTGCTGGCGGATATAATAATCACGCTGCTGTTGGTCGATATCACTTGATGCCTTGCTCTGAATTTCACGCTTTAACTCCAGGTGCTGAATGTCCTTCAACATGTGCTCCAGCAAGTGAGTCGCTTGTTCGATTCCATCCAACGTCTCTAACAAAGCCTGCTTTTCCTTCAATTCCGCATTGATATTCGAGGAAAGGAAATGGACTAAAAAGGCCGAAGATTCGATGTTATCCAAGGCAATTTGTGCCTCGCGCGGTATCTCTGGATTCAGATTTAATATTTTCAACGCGCACTCTTTCAACGTCGAAACGAGTGCCTTATTCTCCTTATTTAATTTCTTAGGGAAGGTATCTTCGATGTAGGTAACGCGAGCTAACAAATTTGGCTCCGTCTTGATGTATTCACTTACCTCGAAACGCTTGCGACCCTGTACGATAATCGTCGTATTACCACCTGGCAAAACGAACATCTTGACGATGTGCGCTACCGTTCCGATCTTGTAGAGATCATCCGGTGTAGGTTCTTCTTTGGAATTATTCGCTTGTACTAAAACCCCAATCGTACGATCGCCTTTGTACGCCTTCTTCACGAGGCGAACAGATTTTTGGCGAGAGACCGTAATCGGAATAACCATCCCTGGAAACAGGACGATATTACGAATCGGAAGGATCGGCAATTGGTCTGACAAAACACTCATTTTGTCATCATTATCCATCCCCTCAGATCCGATAGGAATCAATTCTATATTTTCAAAATCAGACATCTCCGAAAGCTGTAAATGCTTAAAAAGGTCATTTGGATTATTCATACCACATTTTTAAATTCTGCTCCTCAGTGAGCAGACGATATTAATCAATTTTTATGCCAAACGTCAAGATGGCAGTATGATTATCTTGATAATTGTTGGATCTCCTGACTTTTTCGAAAAAGATAGGACTTCTTTTGGCCGGCTGGAGCCCACTGAACGAGGTTCGTTTGGTCCTCAAAAACCTCCAGAAAAATAGAATTTTCCAGATAAGATCCTGCTAAATCGGACGTGGTCGGAATTTCAAGATATACCCAAATCGCGTCCTGTTGCTGCTCCGTTCCTAACCAGCGATAAGGGGTGCTTATTTGCTTGCCTGCATGAAACCTGAAATGCTTCCGAAGGTAGGTGTCTAACTCTTTTTCAGAGGCCTCATCACCGGGAACCATGCGGTATTTCTTCCCTATCGCCGAACTAACGCTTTGTTCTAAATCATCCTGAAACAGACGAATGCTAATTTCCCAGCTTTGGTCCTTCACATTATAGCTCATCTCCGTCACCGAACTATGAAAGGGGTGCAGATCAGGCAAAAATAGACCTAAAAACAGAACCAGCAGTTTCAATTAGAAGAAGGCTTTAAAGATATCGTTTCCAAATGTATAGGCCATCAAGGCTAACAAGATGATCATACCCACCTGCTGCGCTTTTTCTAACACCTTTTCAGACGCCGGTTTTCCCGTAATCATCTCATAAATCAAGAAGATCGCGTGACCCCCATCCAATGCAGGAATAGGTAAGATATTCATGAAGGCCAAAGCCATCGACAACAATCCTGTCAACATCCAGAAACGATTCCAATCCCATACGCCACCGAACATTTGGGCGATACCGATCGGACCGCTCAATGCCTTCGATGCCGAAACATCGCCAGAAGCAATTTTCTTGAAACCTTTGATGTTATCTGAAATCACAGAGAAAGCACGACCTGTTCCGATGCTAGCAGCCTCCGCAAACGAATAATCTTCGTGTGTCACTTGAATAAGCATTTCCGGAATAAACCCGATTTGACCAGAGGATGCCACTTGCATTTCTAGTGTATCTGCCACGCCTCCGCGTTGGATTCCAAGACGAATCTGCTTACCAGCGCGCTTTGATAGCAATTCTTTTACCTCATGGTAAAAGTGAACCGGAGTCGAATCTACCGAAGTGATCACGTCCCCTTTCTTCAAACCAGCGGCATAAGCTGGAAGTAATTCTTGATATCGCTTCGAAGCTGAGAACTTATCGAAGAATCCTGGCTCTTCTGGCGCAGCAACTTCTGCTACTTTGAAGGCCGCCATCGGCTCGATGAATGCTGCTTTTTTATCGCTTAATTTTTCGATAAAATTCGATGGGATTTTAATCTCCAAAGTCTGATCGCCACGTTGCACCGTGTAAGAAGAATTCTCCCCTAATAACACGTCCGATGCACGTAAATCAGATAATTGCTTGTAATCAGCACCATTCACGCGAATGATTTTATCGCCCGTTTTTAGACCAATTTGCTGACCTAAATCCATCGCCACGATGCCGTTCTTGTTTAATTCTTCTTTTGAAATGAAGTTGTTACCGTTCGAATAGGTCAAGCAAACGAAAATTACCACACCAGTAATCACGTTCACGATTACACCACCTAACATCACGATTAAACGCTGCCAAGCGGGTTTCGCGCGGAATTCCCACGGTTCTGGATCTTTCGCTAAGGTCGCTGCGTCTTGCGTTTCGTCAATCATTCCGGCGATAGAAACGTAGCCTCCTAGCGGGAACCAGCCTAAACCGTATTCGGTGTCGCCTACTTTCTTCTTGAATAAAGCGAAGTTCAATAGCGTCGGAATAGGGAACATAAAGTCGAAGAAAAGATAAAACTTCTCGACTCTCATTTTAAACCATTTGGCCGTAATAAAATGACCAAACTCGTGCAATGTTACTAAAATCGACAACCCCAAAATCAGTTGCCCTGCCATCACTAAACCTTCCATAATTCGCTATTTTCTATTTTTATCCACCCAATCCTGGGCCATTATTCTACTTAATTTATCACTTTCAATGTAATCCTCTAATGTTGGATTCGCGATAAAAGTTCCCTGATTCATCACATATTCGTTCAAATCAGACATCGCTAAAAACCCAATCTGATCCTCTAAAAAGGCCGCCACCGCCACTTCATTCGCGGCATTCAACAAACAAGCCTTGTTTCCTCCCTGCTCCAGCGCCTGAAAAGCCAATCCTAAATTGCGGAACGTCTTCGTATCAGCCTGCTCGAAAGTCAAGGACGGATATAATTTAAAATCAAAACGAGGGAAACTCGCCTTCATCCGATTCGGGTAACCTAAGGCAAACTGAATCGGCAATTTCATATCCGGCAAGCCTAATTGCGCCTTAATCGATCCATCCTCAAACTGGACTAAGGAGTGCACAATCGACTGTGGATGCACCACCACTTCGATTTCTGACGGTTTCACGTCAAATAACCAAGCGGCTTCGATCACCTCTAAACCCTTGTTCATCAAACTGGCAGAGTCGATTGTAATCTTCGCTCCCATCGACCAATTCGGGTGTTTCAAGGCTTGTGCCCGCGTTACTTGAGCTAATTGCTCCCGGCTAAATCCTCTAAAAGGACCGCCTGAAGCGGTTAATATCACTTTTTCAATCGGATTGTGGGACTCGCCCATCAAACACTGAAAGATGGCCGAATGCTCTGAATCAACAGGTAAAATAGGCACGCCTATCTCCCTTGCTAACGGCATGATTAACGCTCCCGCCACCACTAAGGTTTCCTTGTTCGCTAATGCAATCGGTTTGCCTGCTTTGATGGCTTTCACCGTAGGCAACAAGCCCGCATAGCCCACTAAGGCCGTTAATACAATATCGACAGAATCCAACGTCACTACTTCTTCCAGGGCCTGAGTTCCTGCGTGAACCTGAATTCCTGTTCCAGCTAAAGATTCTTTTACCTGCGCGTATTTTGCCTCATTCCCAATCACCACATGTGCCGGTTGCCAGGCTAAGGCTTGGGTAATGAGGAGGTCGGCTTGGTTTTGGGCGGTTAAGACCTCTACCGAAAATTCAGCAGGATGCTCCGCAATCACCTCCAAAGCCTGCGTTCCGATAGAACCCGTACTTCCTAAAATCGCAATTCTTTTCATCGAAGCATCGCCGTTATTTGTTCCACAAAACTAATCCACACCTGCGGATACAAAATGGTCATCGCCACTAAACCGAATAAAGCACCATATAAATGCGCGCTGTGATTAACGAAATCACGGCTGCGTTTATCCATCTCCACCGAATACCAAGTGAATAATCCCGCATAGATGAAACCCGGAATTCCGAAGAATCCGAAAAGATAAATTTTCTCGGTCGGAAAAAACAAGATTCCTGCGAAAATAACCGCAGAAACCGCTCCTGAGGCACCTAAGGAATTATAGTTGGGATTATTTTTCTGCTTGAAGTAGGTCGGCAAATCAGCAACTAAAATCGCTAACAAATAGAAAACGAGGTATAATTCGGACGCCACCGACGGAAATAATTGATTAAAAATCCGCTCTAATTGTACCCCAAAAAAGAAGAACGAGAACAGATTAAAAAACAAGTGTGTGAAATCCGCATGAATGAATCCGGAGCTGATAAATCGCCAGTATTCGTTTCTGTGCTGAATCCGGTAGGGATTCATGAGCATCTTTCCCATCCAGTCCGGCTTTTGCCAAGCGGCTAGGGAAATAATAATCGTCACAACAATCAGTAAAATCGAGACCATAGGTAAACAAAACTACGTTAAACTTCTCGATCAACCAACCCGCTCATGAATTTAACCAAGGCTGATTTTTGCTCGTCGGAAATAGCTAAGGCTTGAATTTCGTCGAATGCTGAATCAAAATAAGACGCGATGACCGCTTCTGTTTCTGCTTTCAAACCTAATGAATCGTAGATGGCCGTTACCGCTTGTACTTTTTCTGCTGCCACATAGTCCGTAGCTGCCACCCAGTTTTCCAGTGAAGCGAGCGTGGAACCCGATGCTTTTTCGAACGCTTTTATCAGTAAATAGGTTTTTTTATTGGCTAAAATATCACCGCCTGGCTGCTTCCCGAACTTTTCCGGATCGCCATAGACATCTAATAAATCGTCTTTTAATTGAAATCCTAAACCGATCGTTTCTCCAATGCGGTACAAGGAATCGCTCACCGAAGCAGGAACGGAGGCTAGCAAACCTCCCATTTCCATCGAAAATCCAATCAATACAGAGGTCTTCAAACGAATCATTTCAATGTATTCCTCCACTTTCACATCGTCACGGCTCTCGAAATTCATATCGAATTGCTGTCCCTCACACACTTCCGCTGCGATGCGTGAAAGGCGTCCTAACAAGTGTTGGAATGCCTCCAGGCTCAACCCTTGTACCTTATTCAGGTATTGGTAGGCATTTACTAGCATCACGTCACCAGAAAGAATGGCAATGTTATCGTTCCATTTTTCGTGGACTGTTTCTTTGCCACGACGTAAAGGAGCTTTGTCCATGATGTCGTCGTGCATCAAGGTGAAATTATGGAAGATTTCTACTGATAGAGCCGCTGGAACCTGTTTTTTCCAGTCCGACTTGAAAAGTGAATAGGTTAATAAACAAAGAACTGGACGTATCCGTTTGCCGCCTAAACTCAGGAGGTAATGGATGGGGTCGTAGAGCTCGCTAGGATTTTGGCCTATATCTAAACGACTAATTTCCTCTTCGAGGGCTGCTAAAAATGCTTTGTTCATCTTATCTATCTACTTCGCCCATCACTAAATCCAGGGATCCGATGATGGCTACTAAATCTGCTAAATAGGTTCCTTTCGCCAAATAAGGCAACACCGAAAGGTGGTGAAAAGAGCAGGCGCGCACTTTCAAGCGTTGTGGAATGTCTGATCGCCCGTCTGTACGAATGTAAAAACCGAGTTCTCCTTTCGGATTTTCTGCTCTCACATAAGTATCCATCGCTTTCGGACGAATCTTTTTAGGGACCAAAGCCTGAGGATCAAACTCCCTCGTCCGCTTCTCATCTCCCAGCAAGTGCACTAAGCACTGCTCCATGATCCGAATCGATTCCTCACATTCCCGAATGCGGACGTGGTTTCTATCCCAGCAATCCCCCACCGATCCCATCGCACCTTCACCCACTGGAATTTCAAATTCTAACTCCGGATAA